>JALYJW010000001.1 GCA_030775085.1 Acidobacteriota bacterium
GAGCTGATCGTTCGCTTCGATTCTCCGCACCGGCTACGCGGTGCGACTTCAAAATACGTTCTTGTCCGTGGGTAGCGCGTCTGCGCGCGCAACCCACGGCTACCCTCTCCGTACCGCTAACGCGGTACCGCGGTACGAGAGGGGCGGCTCTCGCGTTGCACGAACTTCACTCCACCGCATCCGGCGCGTGTTTGTACTGACAGGCCGGGCAGTACGGCAGTTTCACATCCGTCGTGTAGCCGCACTTGCCGCAGACGTAGAACGTCTTCGGCTCCTTCATGCTTTCGATATTGCGCGCGGCGGTCTTGCAGAGGTTGGCGTGCTCGATTTCGCTGTCGCGGGTCTGATCGAAGACTTTGGCGACGTCGGTGGCGCCGAGCTGATTGCAGGTCTCGATCGACTTCCGGTAGAGGCTGTCGTTCTCCGAGGTTTCGGCGCTGACGGCGGTGTGCAGGTTGTCGATCGTCGACCCGACACTCGGGCTGAGCGACGGTTCGGGCGGCACGGCCGCGCCGTGCTCGGTCAGGACCGCGGCGAAACGTTTTGCATGCGCTCGCTCTGCCTGTGCCTGTGCGCGAAAGAGAGACGCTACGCCGAGGTAGCCCTCCTCGGTTGCCTTCGACGCGAATGCATCGTAGCGGGCGACCGCCTCGCGCTCATTGGCGAGAGCATTCTCCACGACATCGCGAACCTGAAAAGCCAGACCCTTGCCTGCAGCCATCATTCCGACGGCGATGCAGAGTACGAGCATTGCGTATAGAGCGCGTTTCATAACAGCCTCCTGTCATGAATTGATTACGCCGCTACGGGACTTGCGGCGAGGATGCGCGTCACCAGGCAATGTGACGGAGACGTCAGGATGCGGCGCGAACGATCTGCACGATCGCCGCAAAGTGCAGGAACGCGCCAACGAGCGTCAATGCGTGGAAGACCTCGTGATAGCCGAAAACCCGGGGGAAAGGATTCGGTCTTCGGATCGCGTAAATGACCGCGCCAACGGTGTAAGCCACGCCGCCCGCGAGAATAAGCCACACCTCCGCGCCGAGAAGACGGCGGACCTGTTCGAAGTACGGAGCGATCATCCAGCCGATGGCCACGGCCACGATGGCCGTGAGCGCTTTCGGCGCCTTGACCCAGAAAAGCGAAAGCATCACGCCAACAAACGCGCCGCCCCAGATCATCATCAGCAGACGCCGGCCATCCTCTCCGCCGAGCCCGAGCAGTGCCACCGGCGTGTACGTTCCGGCGATGAGGACGAAGATCGACGCGTGATCCGCCCGGCGCATGTACGCCCGCGCGCGCTTCCCCTTCCACTGCACGCGATGGTAAATCGCGCTCACCGTAAACAACGTGACCAGGCTGAGCGAATAGACCGCCGCGGCAATGCCCGCGCGCAGATTCGAAGACATCGCCACCAGCACCGACCCCGCACCGGCCGCGAAGAACGCCGCCGAGTGGTGCAACACCCCGCGCAGCATCGGCTTGATCGGGGAAGATGGATCGGCGGGAGCAGCGTGCATCGCCCGGGATGATATGGCCAAGCGCAGGACGCGTGTCGTCACATGCCCATATGACAGCCGCCATCGGCACCGGTGCGCGAAAGGTGTCCACTGCGTGCATGACGACATCAGCGAAGGGTTCCCACACGAAGGCGATTCATGGCGGACTCGATCCGGCGGCGCAGGCTGGCGCGGTGTCGGTGCCGATCTATCAAAGCTCGACCTTTTCGTTTCCGACGGCCGAGGAAGGTGCGGCGCGTTTCGCCGGCACTTCGCCGGGTCCGATTTACACGCGTCTCGGCAATCCAACGGTGCAGGCTCTCGAGACGTGCGTCGCGGATTTGGAAGGCGGATGCGGCGCGGTGGCCACGGCTACCGGCATGGCCGCGGTGAGCGTGGTGTTTCTGGCGCTGCTGCGGCAAGGCGATCATGTCGTGGCCACGCATCCGTTGTATGGAACGTCGCGCGACTTGCTCACGCGATGTTTCACGCGTTTCGGTGTGACGGCCACGTTCGTTCCCGCCGTGGATAGCGCAGCGTTGGCCGCGGCCATCCGGCCCGAAACGCGTCTCGTTTATGTCGAGACACCTGCCAATCCCACGCTCGATCTCGTCGATCTCGCCGCCGCTGCGGCAGCGGCACGTGGCGCCGGGATTCCGCTGGTGGTCGACAACACGTTTGCCGGTCCGCATCTGCAGCGGCCATTCGAATGGGGCGCGGACGTCGTGCTGCATTCGATGACGAAATCGCTCAACGGGCACAGTGACGTCATCGCCGGAATCGTCGTGGCGCGCGAGCCGGTCATGCTGGCCGAGCTGCGTCGCGCCGCGGTGACGTTCGGCCTGACCATCGATCCGCATCAGTCGTGGCTCGTGTTGCGCGGCATCCGTACACTGGCGATGCGTGTCGAGCGCGCGCAGGCAAACGCGATCGAGATCGCGCGCTGGCTGGAACAGCATGAAGAAGTGACCAGCGTGTTCTATCCCGGTTTGCCGTCGCATCCGCAATTCGAGCTCGCGCAACGTCAGATGTCGGGGCCAGGCTCCGTGCTGGCGTTCGAGCTGCGCGGCGGTGCCGAAGCGGGACGCATCCTGATGAACAGAGTGCGCATGATCATCATGGCGGTCTCCCTCGGCGGCGTGGAATCGCTGATCGAGCATCCCGCCTCGATGACGCACAAAGCGATTCCGGAAGAGGAGCAACGGCATCAGGGCATCACGCCCGGTCTGGTGCGACTCGCCGTCGGCTGCGAGAATCTGGACGATCTTTTTGCCGATCTCGCGCAGGCGTTGGCGGTCGTGGGGGAAGCGGTCCAGGTGCTGCGGACTTGACGAAAGAAACCTCCTCATCGGCCTGCGGCCATCAGATCGAGCAACGTGTCCGCGTCGGGCGCTGTTGCCTGTGCAGGTTGAGCTTCTGCATCAGGTTGGCGCGGTGGGTCTCGATCGCCGAGATCTTGCTCTACGCTCTGCGGAAACGCTTCGTCGTGTAGCCGGCATCGAGGAACGTCTCTAAGCCGCGGAGCGACGAAAGGATATAGCCCAGGGCCCCAGCCCTGGGAAGACGTGCAGGCAATGGCACAGCCGCGGAGCGGCTGAAGAACGGCCTTTCTTTCGCCGCTCCGCGGCTGGTTCATTGATCCGTAATGGATCCCGAGGGCTGGCGCCCTGGGCTACATTCTTTCGCCGCTCCGCGGCTGGTGCCGGCGGTAATTTTCGCGGGCTATACTCGCCGCGTGCGGATACTCATTGCTGACGATCACGCGCTTTTTCGCGACGGGCTGCGCAGCCTTCTGGAGGCGCAAGGCCATGAGGTCGTCGGCGAAGCGCGCAACGGGCGCGAGGCGGTCGAGCTCGCCCGCAGCCTGCGGCCCGATCTCATTCTCATGGACGTCTCCATGCCGGAGCTCGACGGCGTGGCCGCCACGCGACTCATCAACGCCGAGATGCCCGATCTCAAGGTCGTGATCCTGACCGCCTCCGAGCACCACGAAACGCTGTTCGACGCCATCAAGGCAGGGGCGCAGGGTTACCTGCAGAAAAACCTCGAGGCCGACGAGTTCTTCGCGCTCCTCAACCGCGCCGCCGACGGCGAGCCTGCGCTCACGCCCGAGCTGGCGCGCAAGCTCCTCCAGGAATTTGCCAAGCCGCCAGCCGAAGCCAAACCGGACGATCCGGACGCACTCACCGCCCGCGAGCGCGAGGTGCTGGACCTGATGGTGGAAGGCATCACCTCCACCCGCAAGCTCGCCAAACGCCTCGATCTCAGCGAGAACACGATCAAGTTCCACGTCCGCAACATCCTCGACAAACTCCGCCTCCACAGCCGCGCTCAGGTGGTCGGGTACGCCCTCAGGCACAAGATGGTCGATCGCGGGGAGTGAGGTTCAGTTAGACGGTCGGTTGCTACGCGGGCTCGAACGCGCAGGGCAACTCGAGCCAGCGACACACCGCGAGCTCCACAGAACGCAACTGATCATGACTGAGTTTCCCCAGTAGCCGAATGGCGCGATTGACGGGCACGGTGAAGAAGACCCTGAGCGTCGAATGCGCCTGGCTTCAGAAACGGAGTCGGTATAGCGGACTCGAATGAGGTACTCCGTGTCGAGGTGGTGTGTGGAACCAAGGTGACGAGAGCGCGATCGGCATCACCAATCGGGGCGCTCAGGACCAAACATAGGCGTACTTTCGCAGACATGCCGAGGTCAACGAGCCACACCTCGCCACGGCTCGGATACTTCACTCTTCCGTTTCCTGCCGATCGTATTCGAGGAAAAGCGTGTCGGCCGCGGAGAGCAGCTCGTCATCCGAGATCTGCGGATACTCGAGGAAGCGAGACGAGCGAATCAGCTCCGCGAGCACCTCGCGTTTGGCTGCGTCGGGCAGCGCCTCAAACTCTTCGATGATGTGCTGGCTCTGCGCCGTCATCAGCACATTCTAACGCGCTCGCGCCGGTGCGCATGCCGAGGCGAAGGAGCATCGCCGCCATTGCACCGGCGGGGTCGGGCGGGACGAGCGTGCGGATCTTCGTCGCTGCCGCTTCACCGATCGTCTGCCATTCGTCGCGCCGGCTCCATGCGCGCTCCATTGCTTCGTCGAGTGCATCCTCGGTCGCGGCGTTGGCCAGGAATCCGGTAACGTCGTCATCGACGACTTCGGCGTTGCCGCCGGCGGTGGTGACGATGGGAAGGCGTCCGCTCAGCATCGCTTCGACGAGGACGAGAGGCAGGCCTTCGCATCGTGTTGGCAGAATGAGGGCGTGATGATCGTTCCAGATCGCGGCGACGTCGTGGACGAACCCTGCGAACGTCACGCTCGTCAGTTCGAGGTATTGCGCCATCTCTTCGAGGCCGATGCGATTGGGGCCGGCGCCGTAGAACGTGACGGACAGCGGTCGCTTGCGCCACTTGTCGCTTGCCAGCACGCGCAGCAGAAGGTCCTGTCCTTTTTCCATGGTCTGCATGCGACCCACGCACGCCAGGCGCAGGCCCTGGCCGTCATCCGGCCAGTCGCTGCGACGCTCCCACGGCACGAGTGCAGGGTTGCGGACGATGGTCGCGTGCGGCAACGCCATGCCGATCTGCTCTTCGGTCAGTTGGCGATTGTGCTCGGAGACGAAGAAGCACGCCCGCGCCTCGCCGTAGATCGCGCGCATTGAATCGAGTTGCGGGTCACTCGGCCAG
Source organism: Acidobacteriota bacterium (assembly GCA_030775085.1). Classification (GTDB taxonomy): domain Bacteria; phylum Acidobacteriota; class Thermoanaerobaculia; order Gp7-AA8; family Gp7-AA8; genus QHVT01. Next base: position 5,182 of record JALYJW010000001.1, read on the forward strand.
TAGAGATCGGATGCCTTCTGGACGATCACGACGTAGGGTTGCTGCCGCTTACGGATGACGTTGCCAAAGTAAACGCCGTCGGAGTTGCCGCCCTGCGAAAGGATGACGAGATCGGCGGCACTCGTAAACGCGAGCCCGATGCGCAAGCGGACGATCTGACACGCGTACGCGAATCCGTGCGCGATCCGCTTCATGAAGGGGTACGCCTTGCGGAGAAAGAACGGCCACCACTCCAGGTCGTACATGCGGCATCCCAACTCGCGCAAGCGCCGGAGGCGCGGTTGTTCGTTGTCGATGCCGCCTTTGAAGACCGTGATCTCGTGCCCGGTCTCGGCGAGGGATGCCGCTGTCGCGCTCCAAAGCTCCTCGCTTCCACCCCAGCTTCCGTTGCTGCTGATGAAAATGAAACGGCATCGCTTGGCGAGTGGCGTGGGATCCATGACACGGAACGAAAGGCGCGGCAGTATAGCAGCGGCACTGCGCTATCCTCGGCGGCATTCGCGACGACCTGACTGAATCCTTGCGAGCCGGCGAGTGGTGGGATTACAAGCTGGTTCCGATCTTTGCCGCGTTCTATGCCACAGCCGCGGTCCTGCAGATCCCTGTGAGCTCGCTCTGGCTTGCCGCGCTGACGGTGTTGCTGTCGATCGTTCCCGGCGCGGCCTACGTGAGCGTGATCAACGACGTCACGGATCGCGCTGATGATGCGATGGCGGGAAAGCCCAATCGTGTGGCGGGGCTGACGCGCCCTGCGGTCGTCGCGCTCGTTTCGATCCCGATCGTGGCGGGATTATTTTTCGCGTTCCTCTGGCGCGACGACGTGCTCCTGTTGTCGCTCTACCTCGCAGCATGGGCGGCCTTTTCGCTTTACTCTCTGCCGCCCTTTCGCCTGAAGACACGCGGCATCTTCGGCGTTCTCGCCGACGCGTGCGGGGCGCACTTGTTTCCGACGCTCGTGGCGGTGGTGGTGGTGCTTCGCGCCGCGGAGCGACCTGTGCGCATTTCGTGGCTCGTGATCGCCGGCGCGTGGGCGTTCGCATACGGCCTGCGCGGAATTCTCTTTCACCAGCTCTCTGACCGCGAGAACGATCACAACGCCGCCGTGCGCACCTTCGCGGCGCGCCATCCGCCGCACGTGGCGGCGCGCCTCGGCGCATTCATCGCGTTTCCGCTGGAGCTCGCGGCAGCCGCGGCGATGGTGTGGCAGATCCGCAGCCTCTGGCCCGTCGGGTTCCTCGCGCTATACGCGCTTCTCGGAGCCGTGCGAATTTATCGCTGGCATTGGAACGCCGTGATCATCACGCCGAAGCCGCGCTTCTTCGTCGTGCTGCAGGAGTACTACGACTTCTTCCTTCCGATTGCCATCCTCATCGCGTCAGCGCTCCAACACCCCGCGGACGTTCTTGCGCTCGCGGTCCATCTGCTGGTCTTTCCGCGCCGGCTGGGGCATTGGCTGATCGAGATCCGCGAGAGGCTGCGCGCACGATTCCGCAAAAGGTAGTCGCCCGCGCCGGCCGGTGTGGTCAAGCTTCGGATAGCCGACGTGAAGGAGATGGCGCGTCATGTCCGCGCCAGTGCCTCGATGCAGAACGCGGTCGTCAATTCTTCCGAGCCCCAGTACGGGGTGTCGGGATGCGGCGGCCCGAAAGTGCCGTCGCGGCTGCGCGCGCGGCCGCCGTGATAGAGCGGGGCTGCCGGCCATCCGCCGGACTCGGGTTGCCGATCGAGCAGCGGCCGAATGTCAGCGTTGCGATTCCAGTAATGAAGGCTGCACGCGGCGAGCGCATGTTCGAGCGCGTTCGCCGGCGTCGCAGCAGCAATGTTTTTCTCGATGATCTCACCTGCCTCGGGTGCAAGGTCGTGCAGTGCGCGCGAGAAAAAATACCAGACCACGAAGGGATTGTCGTACCACTTGTCGCACGACACCTCGCGGTTCTCGCGCAATACCGTCAGGAGATGTTCGACGACCGCGCGCGTCTCGGGAATCGGGCCGAGGTAGAAAAGCACGTTCGCGTTCACGACCGCATCGACATCGAATGGTTTCGCGGATGTACGTCGAAAGAAAAAATAGAGCGCCAGTGGATGAGACCACTGCGCGAACGTGAGCTTCCACGTATGGAAAAGCCCGCGCCGGTTGCGATTGGCGAGCAGCAGCCTGCGATTATCAGGAAGCGTGCGGCCCGCGCGCGCGAGCGCCGCGGAAGCACACGATGTGTCGTCGAGATCGGGCGGAAGCTGACGATGGTTTGGATGCTCAACCGGCCAGTGCTTCCACAACCCGCGTCCGTCCATCTCAGCGAGCAGGAAATCGAGTGCGCGCCCGCGGACCTTTGCTGCGTCCGGCGCGAATGAGAGTGAGTGTGCCGCCACCGCAGTGGGAAAGATCGATGGATCGAGCTTCCCGGAGGCGAACACACGCAGCTCGCCACTCGGAAGCTGGTTGCGCTCGAGGAACGCGATTCCGCGCGTGATCGCATCGTGGACCTCATGCTTCATGTTGCGAGCTGCTTTCCATCGATGGGTTGATACCAGTAGTCCGACGCACTATGGCGACGCCAATGGATCCGGACGAACGACCGCCCCACGAAGCGCGCGGACGAGCACGTCGTGATGGGGACTGGCGCGGCTCACATAGAGAAAGTGACGCCAGCCTCGCGGCGGGTCGAGGGCTTGTGGAAGCGGGATCATCCCCACCAGGGTCGCCGTGTCTCTCAGCTTCCTCATGTCGGAGTGGTGAAACTCCGGCCAACTGGCGTTGGGGTTGGTGAGCACGTCAAACCTGGCTACCCATTCTTCGGAGGGAAGGACCCACTTCGTGAAATAGGTTGTCCGGAACAGGGGATCGTTGCCGGCGTTGATGGCGCCGGGAGTCGCGGGTGGCACCACGGCGGTTGTCACGTCCCATTGCAGGCGCTCCATGAAACGCCTGCGCTCTTCCCGCGGACGCCGCCGGGAGAGCTCGTCCGATGCGAGGCCGAAAGGGTCGATGTGGCGCGCCCGGGAGAAGTAGGGCATCGCACCTGCCACCGGCGTGACGAAGGTGATGCTGTCCCCGAGCCCGAGGCTGCCGATGGCACGGCCCACCTTGCTCAGCGACGCAACGAACGGGTCAACCGGACCGGGCAGCTGCAACTGGTGCCGCGCCGACCTGATGCGCGGAGACACCACTGCCAGTCCGAGAAGCAGCGCCACGACAGCACTGGCGTGTAACGCTCGCCCCGGACGCGGAAACACGATTCCCAGCAGGAAACGCAGCCCTGTGACCAGGCCCAATGCGGCGATCGCGACAAGCGGATAGGAGAGGCGGTGGTTGTAACCCATCTCGTGAAGGATGCGAGCAGAGTAAAGAAGCCAGGGTGGGCCGATCACCAGTACGGCCAGTGCTTCGAGCGGCGGCATTCGGGAGGAAGCGGTATTGCGCAGAAGAAGTACCCAGCAGGCGATCGATGCTGCCGCGGCGGGGATGAGCAGCTCGCTGTACTGCGATGCGAAGGCGGTCGCCTCGCGCACGCCGAGCCACGACGGAAGGTTCGCTTTCACGTAGTAGGGCGTGGGCAGGGGGGCGCCGAAATACCACACACGCCACGCCACGTAGAGGACGGCGCCAGTGAGCAGCACGCCCAGTCCCGGTACCATCTCGCGAAGCGGCTCTCCTCGCCGCCAGAGGACGATGGCCGCGACCATGAAGCAGGCGCCGATGATGAGCGGAGCTTCCGGCCGGCAGAGGCCGAGGATGAGAGAAGTGAAGGCCAGTCGGACAAATCCGGCGCGGCGCGGGGCCGTCGCGCGAACGACATGGCCGGCCAGCAGCATCAGCAGCACGGCCGTGCCTGCAAAAAGCGCGGTCTCCAACCCGCGGCTCGCATGAACCACAAGGTTGGGATCGGTGATCACGTAAAGGGCCGGCAGGCAGGTGATGGGTGCGGCCCATGTGCGCAGTCCACCCGCAGCGAGCAGGCCGGCCGTCATCGCAACCGCTCCCGCCAGGTTGAGGAGGATCGCCGCCAGGACGGGATCCGCCCCGAGAAGGATCAGACCGCCGATTCCCACCACCGCGAGGGTGCTCGAGAAACCTTCGGACGGCGTGCCGCCTGCGTTCCATCGAAAACCATGCCCCTCTGCCAGATTCTCCGCATAGCGGAAAACGATGAAACCGTCATCGACCGTCATCCCGCGGTCGTGAAGCGCGAGTTGGCACTGTTGCCCGAGGATCATACCGAGGAGCAAGAGGACTAAGCCGGACGTGACGAGCGAGGCGGGCGTTGTGTCGCCCCACTTGAATGGCATGCGGCGGCATCCTATGGAGGGTGCTGCCTGCGGTCAACGTGAGCTGGCTACTTTTCGGTCAGAATGCCTCCATTCATGGATCGAGCGACCTTTGCCTCGCGATACGACAACATCATTTCCGAGCCGCGCATGCTCCGGCTGTATGGGTCGAGCGGCTACTTCAATGTCGGTTACTGGACTGATGGCGTGACGGACGTGACGGCGGCGTGCGATCGCATGGTCGATGAGATCGCTGCTGCCGTACCCTCTGATGCCGGCGTGGTCATCGATGTTGGCTGCGGCCTCGGTGCCGGCACCCGCCGTGTGGCCGATCGCTTTCCACGGGCGCTCGTCCTCGGCGCAAACCTTTCGGTCTGGCAGCTCGCAGCCACGCGAGCGCGAGGAGTCGAAGCATGCGTGGCCACGGATGCGGCTCGGATGGGAATCGGCAGCGGCACGGCCGATGCCGTGCTGGCGATGGAATCGGCACTGCATTTCGACACTCGGGCGGCGTTCTTTGCCGAGGCCCATCGCGTGCTGCGTCCGGGCGGTGTCGTGGCCACGGCCGACATGCTCTTCAACGACGCGGACGTGATCGGGCCATGGTTGGTGCCGCATGGCAATCGCATCACGACACCTGCCGAATATGGGCAGGCACTCAGCGATGTGGGCTTCACGGAAGTCACCGTACGCGACATCACCGAGAATTCGTGGCGTCCGTTTTGTGCGGCGATGCGCATTGCCTTTGAAGGACAGGCGGACGCCGTGCGGCCGATCGAACAGTCGCTGGCACACTATGTCCTGGCGTTCGCACGACGCCCGTGAGAGCTCGCAATCCACCCACGAAAACGATTGGACACGACACTACTCCCACACGACGTCGATCGTCACGAGGTGATGGTTGGCCATCTGAGCGTTGCCGACAGCGCCCCCGTTCGATCGGACATCGAGCACGGAAGGGGCACTCTGCCAGCCGACGAGTGCAATCGGCTGACGTGTGGCGTAGTCGAGGATGGCAGCGCGCAGCGCGTAGCGGCCACCGACAAGCGGCAGCCGCGGAATGATGCACGTGAGCTCGCCCTGGCCCGGCAGGAGCGCGTGCGCGGCCGGGTCGTGCTCGCCCGCGACGCAGACCCACTGATCGCCCGTCCAGATGCTGAATCCCCACAGCACCTCGGCCGCGACTTCGGACCGATACCCGAGCGTGATCCGCATGGGCTCACTCGTGCGGATGTTGTCGCCATGAAGCGACTCGGCCACCAGTTTCTCGACGACGATCGGCCCTGCCGCGGGTAACGGAGCCTGCGTCCCGTGCGCTTCGGTCAGACGAAGCTCGAACATCGAGTTCAGCGCGTCGGCGGCCGTACCGCTCACTACGACCCGTCCATGGTCGAGCAGGATGCCGCGTTCGCAGAGGGACTGAACCTGATGCGTATTGTGCGAGACCAGCAGCAGCGACCCTCCACGATCGAGATACGACCGCATGTGCAGCGCGCATTTGCGTTGGAATGCGAGATCGCCCACGGCCAGCACCTCGTCCACGAGCAGCACCGCGGGATCAAGCTGCGCGGCCAGAGCGAACCCGAGGCGTGCGCGCATGCCCGTGCTGTACGACTGTACCGGCGCATCGATGAGCTCACCGAGATCGGCGAAGTCCACGACTCTTTCACAAAGACTCGCTTCCTCGCGATGCGTGAAGCTCTGCAGCGCCAAGCCGAGCCTCACGTTCTCTCGTCCGGTCAGCAGCGGATGAAACCCGGTGCCAAGCTCGATGAGCCCGCCCACACGCCCGCGCAGCCGCACCTCGCCCCGACTAGGTTTGAAGAGTCCGAAGAGCACTTTGAGCAAGGTGCTCTTTCCTGCGCCGTTGCTGCCGACGATCGCCAGCGCCTCGCCGCGCGCGAGCTCGAATGACACGTCGTCGAGCGCCCAGAACTCGCCGTCTCGAAGTCCGGCACTGCCGGGGCGCAGCAGCAGTTCTCGCGCACTGTCACACACGCCGTACCAGAGTGCACGGCGAAGCTGACTGGCGAACTTCTTCGAAAGATGGGAAACAGAGAGGACCGGCCTCGCCCCGTCAGACAAGCTGCCCCTCGATGATGCTCACCGGTTGCTGCGTGGAAATGAGGCGCGTCATGCGGAATCCGGCTTTGGCCAGCAGTTCCCCATGCTCGACAGGAGTACGGTGCATCCCGCCGGTAGTCGTCAGCGAAATCAGGTCGAGAAACTTTGCCTGGTCCGATTCGCTTCCGGCCGTAATCATCTGCTCGATGACCAAAAGGCGGCCGCCCAATGAAATGGCGCGGCGGATGTTGCGCAGGATCGCCAGGCACTGCTCCTCCGGCCAGTCGTTGATGACGTGCGAGAGCATGTAGGCATCAGCGCCGCTCGGAACGTTGTCGAAAAAACTCCCGCCGATCACTTGGCAGCGTTCGCCAAGACCTCGCCTCTCGATCATTCTTTTCGCCTCAGGGGCGACGTGGGGCAGGTCGTAGACGATCCCGCGGAGTGTCGGGTACGCGCGGAGAATGACGGTCAGCAGATCTCCGCTGTTTCCGCCGACATCGACGAGCGTCCTGACTCCCGAGAAGTCGTATGCGCCGGCGATCGCCGCCGGCTCGGCGCCGTAGAACGCAGTCATCGTCTCGCTCATCCGCGTCGTCATTTCTGCGCTTGCCTCGCCGAACACCGACTGGCCAACCTTCGCGAATACCGGCTCGCCCGTCTGCACGCTATGCAGCAACTGACCGAAGGCACTCCACATCGACGAGCCGCCCAGCGCACTGGCCGCCGAGGATGCGTGTCTTGGCGCGTCCGTGCGCAGCGCCGCACCGAGTGGCGTCAATGAGAATCGGCCGTCCGTTTCCTCGTTCACAAGACCGAGTGCGGCGGACGCTCGCAGGAGCCGCAAGAGCGACCGCTCGTGCGTCTGGCTGATGCGGGCCAGCTCCGGCACGCCCTGCATACCTTCGGTTAGATGATCGGCGATCCGGAAGTGGACGAAGGCGTACACGGCCCGCGACGCGACATGACCGAGGGCGAGGCGCATCACGCTTTCGTGGGGGTCGGGCGGTTTCAAGTGCGCGAGTCTCATGGCACTCGCGAGCTCTGTCAAGGCGCGTCGACGACGAGACTCTCGATGTAATGCGCCATCATCGTTGCGCAATACCGGACGCTCTCGAGCGGCTGCGCGGCGCGGAACGCCGGCGCATGCACCAGCAGCGCCCGTACGGCCGCCGTCAACTCTGCACGGGCGAGCGTAGCGCCGATGCAATGGTGAATGCCTGCGCCGAACGTGAGATGTCGCGACGTCGTGCGGTCGAGCCTCAGCTCCGCCGGCTGTTGATACATGGCGGTATCGCGGTTTGCGGCAGCGAGACAAAGATACACGTCAGACCCGGCGGGAATGTGCGCGCCACCCAATTCCACCTGCTGGGTCGTCCAACGCCGCAGCATCGGCTCGGGTTGATGAAGGCGCATCACCTCTTCGATGAACGGACCGATCAGGCCCAGGTCGCGTTCGATCGCTGCACGGACTTCGGCGTGCCGAAGCAAGAGCATCACGCACTGCGCGATGACGCGCTCGGTCGTATTCGTCGACGCCACCCAGAACAGGCGGACCAGACTCCGGGCGCGCCCGTCGTCGAGTCCATCGGCGCGCAAACGGCTGTACATGGACGCGCGATCGGCCAGGGCATCGATCTCCAGAATGTACTGAGCGAAGTCGACGGATCGTGCGGAGGCGCCACGGATCTCCTCGACGGTTGCGTCGTCGAATCCAAGAAGGTGCGCGGCCACCCCCTGGCTCAGAGGTTGGCCATAGTCACGAACGACGTCGAACCGCGGTTTGATGAGAGCCGCCGCGCGTTCCGCGGCAAATGCGCCGAGGCGCTCGACGACATCGCGCGAGAAGTAGGCCGACACGAGACGACGAATGGCCGTGTGCTCGGGCGGATCGGCGGCCAGCAGCACCGCATCGACGTCAGCGTAGGGCCGGTTCGAAAAAAGAAGCGGATGCCCGAACGCCGAGAGCACCTGCTCGTAGCCAAGAACGATCCACGCGTTGTGACGTGCCAAAAACTGCACTGAGCCGGACCGGCGGAGGTCTTCGTAGTGGGGAAATGGATCGCGGGCGATGTCGGGAGCCGCGAGATTGATCGTCGCCGCGTTGGAGGCTGGTCGCGGTGCCCGCGGCGCAAGCGCCGCACGCACGCGGCCCATGATCCCTTTGGTCTTGCGGACGAAGCGCGGAAAGAGTGTCATCCGAGGCGCGCCACCACGTGCGGCCGGGCCAGCCGTTGAAAAAGCCACGCCAGGACCAGCGCGATGATCGTCACGCTCGTCAGCGTCACGAGACTTTCCGTCGCGGAACCACTGGCGGTCATCCATGCGCGCGTGGTGTCGAGGAGCGGCGTGACGGGATTGAAACGCAGGATTCCGGACGGCGGCACGCGATAGAGGACGGGAGTCAGAAAAAACCAGAATCCGGTGATGAGCGCGATGGCCCGGCCGACATCGTCGTACAGCATGCCGATCGGAGCGGCGAAGAGACCGAGCGTCAAGCCGAGCAGCGCCAGGGCGGCGATTCCGAACGGCACGAGCAGTACGCTGGCGCCCAGCGGAATCCGGAACACTACGAGCACGGCCGCGAGCACGACCAGACGTACGGCGCAGTTGAGGAGAACTTCGTAGAGGCCGGCCAGGATCAGCGCCTCGTGCGGCACGCGGCTGCGAGTGATCATCTGGCGTCCGGCCGCGAGTTGTTGCAGCGGCGCATTCAGCGCATCGGCAAAGACCTGCCAGAGGATCGTTCCGGCAAGGACGTACACCGGATAGGGGACAGCCGTTGGCGCGATCTCCACGATGCGCCTCGACTGCACGTAGACCCAGACCGCCGTCGTGCCGATCGTGGGCAGAAGCAGCCATAGGTAGCCGAGCCATGCCCGGCGATACCGTGCCTGCATATTGCTTCGGAACAGGCCCCAGGCAACACCCGGGGCGCGACGCAGATCGCGTGCGGCCTCGGAGAGAAAGCGAAGCGGATGGCGCAGCTCCGACTGCGAGGTGTAGACCGTCTCGCTCATCAGAGTTGCAGCGATTGCACGGCGGTGGCTACGCCGCGCAGGAGGCGGAGCGACCACTTCGGAAACAGACACGCGGCAAGCGCCATGTAAGGCTCGGGCCAGAATGGCTCCGAGGCGATGCTGGCTCGGGCGTGCTTGAACGCGGCCGCGCGAGGCCCGGTCAGCAGCGCGGTGCGCGCGCATTCGAAGTGATAGCTGGCCACGCGGCTGCGGGCCGCGGAGAGAGGTCGCACTGCGAGCGGACGCAGTCCTTGTCGCCGGCGCGCCTCGTTGATGATCTCGTTGCCGATCTTCCACTGGCCGTCGCGCTCGCGCACGCTGACTGTGTCGCGATGTCTGCGATAGCGCAGCAGGCGATCGCTCATGTTGGCGAGTGTTCCGATCCGGCTGAGCCGGATCCAGAGATCGAGGTCTTCGCTCGGAACGCGATCGTGCCGGTAGCCACCGACCGAGCGCAGAGCATCCGTGCGCGTGACCACCGTCGGATGGGCGAGCGCGTTCGCCAGTCCGTGGATCATCTTGTGCGTGATCTCCGCATGACCTCGAGGAAAGGTTCGCGTTCCCACAAAGTCTCCGCTCTCGTCGATGACCTCGACCGCGGAGCCGACCGCCACACAATCGGAGTTCGCATCGAGATAGGCGATCTGTATCGCCAGTCGTGAGGGATGCGAAATGTCGTCGGCATCCATGCGCGCCACATAACGCCCTTGCGCCTCGGCGATCCCGGCATTCAGAGCATCCGCGATTCCGCAGTGTTCGAGCCGGATCACCTGCACGCGCCGGTCGCGCTGCGCGAAAGCATCCGCGATCTCAGGTGTGGCATCGGTCGATCCGTCGTCGACGATCAACAGCTCGATGGCCTCGAACGTCTGCGCCAGCACGCTCTCGACCGCCTCGGCGAGAAACCGCTCGCCATTCCAAACAGGGAGGATCACCGACACGGTCGGACAAGTCTGCACGCGCGAAGTGTAACCGGCCTGTGAAACCATTCTGATTCAGGATATGCGTAATGCCAGCATTGCGCCTGCTGGGCTCGGCTCTCTCTCTTCGTGTTCGGCTCACGTCGAGTTCAGCGCCGTGCGGATGAGCTGCAGAAGCGCCTCCGGGGCCGTCGGTTTCTCGATGAAGAACACACCGGCATCGAGCACGCCCTGGTGGACGATGGCGTTGTCGGTGTAGCCGGACATGTACACGACCACCAGGTTCGATCGTTCGGCGGTGAGGCGCTGGGCCAGAGCCTGGCCGTTCATGCCGGGCATGACGACGTCGGTCAGCAGCAGATCGATCTCGCCGATATGGGTCCTGCTCAGCAGAAGCGCATCGGCGGGAGAGGCTGCGGTCAGCACGCGGTAGCCATGCTCCGTCAGCGTCTCCTGAAGGATCGTGCGGAGGAGATCTTCGTCCTCGACGACCAGGATCGTTTCAGTAGCGTCATCGAGGACCGAGTCTTCTTCGCCGCCGGTGACGGCGTCGGCGGCGACGTGGCCGTGACGCGGGAAGAAGATCTTGAACGTAGTTCCGTGTCCGACTTCGCTGTAAAGCCAGATGTGGCCGCCTGTCTGTTCGACGATCCCCCTGACCACGGCCAGGCCCAAGCCGGTGCCGGTCGTCTTGGTAGAGAAGAAGGGATCGTAGATTCGCTGCTGCACCTCGGCCGGCATTCCGTGGCCGCTGTCGCTGACGATCAGCACGACGTGATCGCCTTCAGGCAGCTCCGGATGCTGCCGTCGATAGGAGACGCTGCTCTGGAAGTTTCGCGTCTCGACGGTGAGCGTGCCGCCGTTGGGCATGGCGTCGCGGGCATTGAAGGTCAGATTCATCAGCACCTGATGGAGCTTGCCCGGATCGGCGTACACCGGCCAGAGATCGGGTTGGAGCTGCGTGTGGATGAGGATGTCCTCGCCGATGCTCGACGACAGAAGGCGCATCGTCGAGCGTGCGATCTCGTTGACGTCCACGGCCTGCGGCTGCATCACCTGGCGCCGCGCGGCGGCCAGCAACTGCTGCGTGAGGTCGCCGCTTTTCGCCGCGGCCGCCTTGATGTCTTCCAGGTAGCGATGCTGCGGCTGGATGCCGCCCGTCAGCCGGAGCAGCATCTCCGCTCTGGAGACGATGACCATGAGCATGTTGTTGAAATCGTGCGCGATGCCGCCGGCCAGTTTGCCGAGACTCTCCAGCTTCTGGGACTGCAGCAACTGTGCTTCGATCATCCTGCGCTGCGTCACGTCGCGGGTGACGGCGGCGAATCCAGACACCCTTCCGGTACGGTCTCGAATCGCCGAACGGGTGGTCTGCGCCAGAAAGCGGGAACCGTCTTTCCGGACGCGCCAGCCTTCCACGTCGAACGAGCCTTTCTCGATGACGGTCGCCAGTTCCCGCTGGAATGCTTCCGGATCGCGCTCGTTCTCGGGATAGTAGATCGTGGCCGGTTGACCGATGATCTCCTCCGCGCGATAGCCGGTCAGACGCTCGGCGCCGGTGTTCCAGCTCACGATCCGTCCGGAGAGGTCGAGGATGAGGAGCGCGTAGTCTTCGATGGCGTCGACGAGCAGCCTGTAGCGCTCCTCGCTCGTCCACAGTGCGTCCTGATCCTCTGCGCGCACAGCTTTCTCGTCGCGATGCCGGATGAGGGCCAGCTCGATCACGCGCGGGAGAATCCGATCGTCGAACGGTTTGACGAGATAGCCGTAAGGCGCCGCTCCCTTCGACCGCTCCACGGTTCCCTGATCGGCATGAGCGGTCAGAAAGACGATGGGGGTGCCCAATCGCTCGTGAATGACGCGAGCCGCTTCCGTTCCATCCATGGCTCCCTGAAGGGTGATGTCCATCAATACGAGATCGGGCTGGTGAACCGTCGCGGCCTCGATGGCCGCTTCGCCCGACGATACGATCGCTGCGACCGTATAGCGGCGAGGCGCCGCAGGGTGGCGGCGATGTCCATGGCCACGATCGTCTCGTCTTCGACGACCAGAATCTTCTCGTTAGACACGGACGGTCCTCATGGGGAAGCGGATGGTGAACGCGGTGCCGCCATCGCCTGAGACGACGGTGAGCGTTCCGTCGATCTGCTGGACGAGCCCTGCCACCAACTGCAATCCCAGCGTGGTCACGGTTGCCGGATCGAGGTTGGGCGGGAGACCGATTCCGTCATCGCGGACCAAGACCTGACAGATTCCGTCGCCGCAGTCCTCGAGCTCCACCGCGATGGTGCCGCGCCGTTCGTCCGGGAAAGCGTGTTTGAGCGCATTCGAGAGCAGCTCGTTGATGATCAGACCGCACGGTACGGCCACGTCGATGCCCAGCAGCACCATGGCCCCGCCCACCCGCAAGGTCATCGGCGCGGGATCGGGAGCGAACGATTTCATGAGCAGATCGCCCAACGTGCGGATGTAGTCTGCGAAGTCGATCTGCGACAGATTCGTCGACGGATACAGCTTCTCGTGGACGAGCGCCATCGAGCGAATGCGGTGTTGCGTGCCGGCGAAGACCTCGCGCGCCTGAGGATCTCCGATGGCACCCTCCTGAAGACGGAGCAGGCTGGAAGTGATCTGCAGGTTGTTCTTCACGCGGTGATGGATCTCGCGCAACAGGGCTTCTTTCTCGCGCAGCGAGGCTTGCATCAGCTCCTGGGCCCGTCGCCGTTCTGTGACGTCGCGGACGCTGCTCATCGTCAGCGTCCGGTCTTCGAGGTGCATGGGGCTGAGGCTGATCTCCAGGGGGAACTCGGAGCCGTCGCGCGTACGACCCGTGAGCGTGCGTCCGGCGCCCATCGGCCTCGTTCGCGGCGAGCTCGAGTAGGTCTGCCGATCTTCGACGTGCCTTGGGCGGAAACGCTCGGGAACGAGCACCTCGATGGGCTGGCCGAGCAACTGATCGCTTTCATAGCCGAACATCGTTCCGGCCAGCGCGTTGACGGCCACGATGATGCCCGAGCCGTCGACCACGACGATCGCGTCCGGCGCCGCCTCCAGGAAGGTCTGAAACTTCGGGTCGAGCTGGGCGAGTGGCGCCTGAGAGTGCAAGCAATCCTCCGGCTACTGGAATCGCACGCGAGTTGCGCCGCACTCACACAAACGATCTCGAAACCCGTGACGATTGGACGTAAAGACTGACTTCAACACGGATAGCAGTATAGCTAGCACTACATAATGCCATCTCAATATGGCAGATTATTGCACACTCGACCCGCGGATGCTGCTTTTTTGCGTGGGGTAACAGCTGCTACCAATCCGTAGGCTTGTAGTCCTTCAGGAACTGTCCCCACACGTGCTGGCCGGTGTTGATGCCGGAGATGATCGGATCGACGATGCGCGCCGCGCCGTCGACGATGTCGAGAGGCGGATGAAACCGCTGCTCTACCGTCTTGCGCGCCGCGATCTCGGCCGGGTCCTCGTCCGTCACCCAGCCCGTGTCGACGCTGTTCATGTGAATGCCGTCGCATTGGTAATCCGCCGCGGCGGTGCGCGTCATCATGTTCAATCCGGCCTTGGCCATGTTCGTGTGGGGATGACGCGTCGTTTTCTGATTGCGATAGAACTGACCTTCCACAGCCGAGACATTGACGATGTGCTTGTCGCGGTTAGTCGTCTTCAGCATCAGCGGCTTGAGACGCGCATTGAGGATGAACGGCGCGATGGCGTTGATGAGCTGGACTTCCAGCAACTCCACTGACGAAACCTCGTCCATGAGCAGGCGCCACGAGTTGCGACCACGCAGGTCGATCTGCTGAAGGTCCTGATCCAGCTGCCCCTGCGGGAAGAGATCGCGTTCGTGCTCGTGATCTTCGGGTAGCAGGGGCACCTGCGACAGCTCGGCGGAGTGCGTGAGCCCCGTGACTTCCGACATCCGCGCGTCGAGCACCGCCTCTGTTGTCGTCGCGTTCGCGTGTCCGTCGGGAAGCATGTGATAGCCGCGCCACCCCGCGAACGTACCGAGGAGCCTGCGCTGGCTGTCGGACAACGTATGCAGCGCGGCCGTCTCGTTCTCCATCATGTGCTCGTAGAACGCGGGCGGGCGGCGCACCGTCTGGCAGGCATTGTTGATGACGAAATCGAGGCGATCGCGCGTGGCCAGCAGCTCCCGGCAGAACGCCTCCACGCTCGGCGTGTGCCGCAGATCCAGTCCGAAAATCTCCAGCCGCTCCGACCAAATGGCGAAATCAGGCTCCGCGGCATAACGCGCCGCCGAATCGCGCGGGAAACGCGTCGTCACGATGAGATGCGCGCCCGCGCGCAGCAACTTCAATCCCGACTGATACCCGATCTTCACCCGCCCGCCGGTCAGGAGAGCCACACGACCCGTGAGATCCGCCGACTCCGTCCGCTTCGCGAAATTCAGCTCCGCGCATTCGGGACAGAGCTGGTCGTAGAAGTGATGGACCGTCTGATAGTGAACCTTGCAGACATAACAATGCCGCGACTCCGGCAGCACCCGCGCCTCATCGACAACAGCCGCGGCACTCTGCTCAGAAAGATAGTAGTTCGGCGTCGTGAACACCGGCTTCCGGCGAAGCTCTCGGATCCCGGTCCCATGAAACACCTCCTCCGCCTCCTGCGCCAGCGCCGCCTTGCGCAGTCGCGCACTCGCCTTCACCAACCGCCGCCGCGCCCGCGGATCGGGATCCGAAACCACCCGCGTCGCATGCAGAAGCCGCTGCCGATCGTCAGCAGGCAACTTCGCCAGCAAACCGCGATCCTTATCGATGGATTCGAGCAGATCCGCCGCCGCGCGCACGCGTTCGAGCAAGATCTCTTCATCGGTCATGGTTGGGGCGTGATCAGTCGGAAGTGAGGTCATCGTGCCCGAATGAGTCTAGCGCGAGAAACATCTTGTTCGCGCTCTGGACCGCAGACCCTTTCTCAGCCTAGAGTAGGCCTGCTCACATGCCTGAAAAAAGGAAATGCTTCGTCGTCATGGGGTTCGGCGAGAAGATTGACCTTGCCACGGGCCGCACGCTCGATCTCGACAAGACTCATCGCACCAGCATCATCGGCGGAGGAACGTACGAATGGCTTCTCTCCCCATCAATCTGATCCCGGCCGAAATTCTGAACCGTCTCGACGCCGGCCGAGCCGTCCTGATCACCAACGGGGATCTGGGACGGAGGGTTCTCGGCACGACCACCTTCGATCCATCGTCGCTGCAGGAGATCGATGGGCTGGAGTCGCTGGCGGACCTGCGCGAGCGCGAGGGCGTGTACTCCATCACCACGACGATCATGCGGTTGACTCCGTCGGTGATCGATCAGGCCACGCAGGGGTTCGAGCATCGGGAGCGGATTGTCGAGGAGCTCCAGGCGCTCCTGCAACGCGAGGAGAAGGTATTCGTCGCTTACGCGGTCACGCACTTCAATCACAAGCCGCTGGAGGAAATGACGGTTTTCATCGGCGGCGATTGTTACCGCACGGGGAGTGAGATCAAGGATCTCGATAGCGTGCTGAGCCGAACCAAACACCTTGCAAAAGCGATGATCCGCAAAGCAGTGCTCGTTTTCCCGGATATTCTTGGATTGCACGGCGGTAAGAAGGGTGAGTGGATCATCGTCGATCGGGCCGGGAAAAAGATCGAACAGATTTCCGTCGAAGCGATCATCGCTCTGGGCACGCTCATCATTCCCGAGGGGATCGCATTCATCAATCGCTACAAAGAGAAAAGAGCGAAGGAAAAGGGGATCTACGAATTCTTTCCCGCTCGAAACTTCATTCGTCCGGACACGGCCTCGCCTGACGTCCTGTCCGGGCCGAACTGGGTAACGATGTGCGATGTATGGGCGAAACGCGGTCTCGATCTGTCTTATGTGACCTGCCTGCCGGCACACCATGGCGGGCCGATCGTGCCTTCCGCGCACCCGACAGGCTATGGCGCAGTGGCGACGGCGCTCAAGCTCGTCGACTATCGGCTTCATGACAAAGACAAGCGAGAGGTCCGGTTTCTTCTGGAAGCGCTGGGCGGCGTCGGAAGAGCCACTGTGGAGTCGCTGATCGAGAAGGGTTTCTTGCCCGATCAGATTACCGCTTTCGACAAATCGCCAGAGGTTTGCAAATTGGTCGCCGATCAATACGGCCTCGACGCAAGAGCAATGAATCACGGCGATTTTTATGACAGTCTCGGTGCGGATCAGCATTATGACGTCTGGATCAATAACGGCGAAGGGGACAATACTCGCCCCGAGCACGTACAGAAATTGATCGATAGCGGCGTGCGCGTCTTCTGCGGTGCTGCGAACAATTTCCTGAAACTCACGGACAATGAAGTAAGCAGCGACGATCCGTTGAGACGCGAATCGCTGAGACGTATTTTCGACGCCGGTGGATGGGCCTGGCCGGACGAGGCGGCCAGCGGCGGCGGCTGGACGCTGGCTGTAGTGGATGTATTGACCCGAGCCAGAGGTCAGCAGTCTTCCACGCCAGAAGCGAAACGGCAGATCCTGGAGACGATCATCGCTCGGAACGAGCATCTGGTCGATGCAGTCGTCAGGGACGTGAATACCCGCGGCGAAGTGAGTGGGGAAGCCATCTGGAACAGGGTCAAGGCGCTCATCGACGAGCGCGTTCAGTCGACGATCAGCAGGGAGTTTCAGCCCAACGAAATCCTGGCGCAGGCTGATGTGGCTCAGTGGAGGCTGACGTGACGACTGAACGGACCGAACCGACTCCCGACGATTATCGTCACGAAGAAATCGAAAGGAAGTGGCAGCAGCGCTGGAGCGAGAGCGGCATCGATCGATCCGACATCGACCGCACCCGCCCGAAGTATTACGCGTTGACGATGCTGCCGTATCCGTCCGGCGATTTGCACATGGGGCACTGGTATGCCATCGCTCCGTCGGATGCGCGGGCGCGGTTTCTGCGCATGCGCGGTTACAACGTCCTTTTTCCGATGGGCTTCGATGCCTTCGGACTGCCGGCGGAGAATGCTGCGATCAAGCGCAACATTCATCCCAAAGAGTGGACGTATAAGAACATCGAGCGCATGCGCGGCCAGCTTCGCTCCATGGGTGCGATGTTCGACTGGCGTCGCGAGATGGTGTCGGCCGATCCTGAGTATTACCGCTGGACGCAGTGGCTGTTCCTGAAGCTCTTCCATGGCGATCTGGCCTATCGCAAGAGCGCGGCGGTGGACTGGTGCCCGAGCTGCAATACCACGCTGGCGCGCGAGCAGGTGTGGGGCGACGATCGTCATTGTGAGCGTTGCGAAACGCCGGTCACGCGTAAAGAGCTGGCGCAGTGGTTTTTCCGCGTGACGCGCTATGCCGAGGAGTTACTCGATTTTTCGCAGCTGGACTGGCCGGAGCGGGTGCAGACGCTGCAGAAGAACTGGATCGGAAGATCCACGGGATGCTGGATCGCGTTCGACATCGACACGGGCGGGAAGGTGGAAGTCTTTACGACGCGACCGGACACGCTCTGGGGCGTCACCTTTCTCACCATCGCGCCGGAGCATGAGCTCGCGCGTGCCTGGGCGAAGGAGTCGCCGGAGGTCGCGCAGTATCTCGATCAGACGGCTCGACAATCCGACATCCAGCGCGAAACGGTCGACCGCGAAAAGACCGGCGTCTTCACTGGCCATTCCGTCATCAGTCCCGTGACCGGCGAACGGATCGCGGTCTGGGTCGCCGATTACGTCCTTGCCTCGTACGGAACGGGCGCGGTGATGGGTGTGCCCGCGCACGACGACCGCGATTTCGAGTTCGCCCGGAAGTTCGGCATCGAGATCCGCACGGTGATTGAGCCTGAAGACGGTACGTCGCTTCCCGACCCGCTCGAGGCCGCGTACACCGATTACGGGCGGATGATCAACTCCGGACCGCTGAGCGGCGTCCCGGGCGATCGCGCGGTAATGGCCGCGATCGAACATCTCGAATCACTCGGTGCCGGACGGCGCGGGCTTCAGTATCGCCTGCGTGACTGGCTGGTCTCGCGCCAACGCTACTGGGGCTCGCCGATCCCGATCGTCTACTGCGGGAGTTGCGGCATCGTGCCCGTGCCGGAATCGGAGCTGCCGATCGTGCTGCCCGACGACATCGAATGGCGGCCAACCGGCGAGAGCCCGCTCAAACTGCATCCGACATGGCGCAACACGACGTGCCCGCGTTGCGGAGGTCCGGCCGAGCGCGAGACCGATACGCTCGACACGTTCCTTTGCTCTTCCTGGTATCACCTGCGCTATCTCAGCCCGCGATGCGATGACTATCCGTTTGACCGCGACGAATACGATTACTGGATGCCGGTGGACACGTACACCGGCGGCATCGAGCACGCCACGATGCACCTCATCTACGTGCGGTTCTTCCACAAAGGGCTGCGCGATGCCGGCGTCACGCGCGGCGGCGAGCCGATGCTGCAGCTCCGCAACCAGGGCATCATCCTCGGCGAAGACTCGGAGAAGATGTCCAAGAGCCGAGGAAACGTAGTCGCGCCCGACGAACTGCTGGAGCGCTACGGCGCCGACACGATGCGCGCGCATCTGATGTTCTTTGCCCGCTGGGATCAGGGCGGCCCGTGGAGCAGCGAAGGAATCTCCGGCACGGCGCGCTGGCTGCGCCGCGTGTGGAGCTCGTACATTCATGACCGGCAGCCGTCCGGTGCGAGCGATGAAGTCACGCGCCGCCTTCGCCGCAAACTGCATCAGACCATTCGCTCGGTCACGCATGACTTCGAGACGTTCGAGTTCAATACGATCATTGCCGCGCTGATGTCGTTCCATCGCGAGATGGCCCGCGCGTTCGATGAAGGTTGTTCGCCGGAGGCGTGGAAAGAGACGCGCGAGGCCTACGTCCGCCTGCTCGCGCCGGTCACTCCGCACATTGCGGAGGAGCTGTGGGAGCGGATCGGAAAACGTGATTCCGTGCATGCGCAGCCGTGGCCCGCATGGAGCGCCGATGTGGCTGCCGATGAAGAGGTCGTGGTGGCGGTGCAGGTGAACGGCAAGGTGCGCGCGAGGCTGACCGTGGCTGCCGACTGCAGTGACGAGGAGCTTCAGCAGCGCGCGATGGCCGAGCCGGGCGTGAGGCGTCACCTCGAGAACAAGACGGTGGAGCGGGTGATCGTGGTCCCGCGCAAGCTGGTCAGCATCGTGGCCGGATGATGCGATGGTCCCACGACTTCCGTTCGTGACCGAGCGGCTGTCGCTCGGACCGGTGAGCGAGGCCGATCTGCCACGCCTATTTGGGATCCTTGGCGATGCCAAGGTGATGAAGCTCGCGCTTTACGAACGCCCGCTCACGATCGAGGAGGCCCGGCAATTCATCGCCGACGATTTTGCGAAGAGCGCAGACGACGTGACTCGCCTCGGCGTTCTCCGACGCAAAGACGACAACATCATCATCGGATTCGCCGGCCTTCTGCCCTGCAATTACTTTCCCGGCGACCTGGAATTCGGTGTCGTGCTCGCGGCCGGGCAGCAGGGAAAGGGATACGCAACCGAAATCGCCGGGAAACTGATCGAGATCGGATTCGGCATGCTCGGCTGCCAGCGCATCCTTGCACTCTGCGACCCACGGAACGATGCGTCGCGCAATGTCATGGAGAAACTCGGCATGACCAGTATCGGCGAGATCCCGACTCCGGACCGCGGCCCGCGGATGGTCTTCGAGATCGCGCGCGTATGAGAGCGTTTTCTTCGGGTCGTTGTGTCGTTCCTGTCATTGGCCAGTGAGCGTTTCTTTCCGCGCTGTGCCGAACGCGCGACGCTGTGCCGCGACCTCTTGCCGCGCGTCGATTGCGATCGCATCGTGGAGATCGAAAGGAGATTCACTCATGAGACTCGCTGCATTGCTCACACTCGCTTACACGCTGCTGGGCGGCCTCGGCGTTCACGACGCCGACAAGGGTTACGGCGTCGACCCGAACGGATTCACGTTCAGCGGCGACGTTGGTTGCGGCATCGATCCGAACGGCTGCACAAGCTCGATCAACGGGGGTGGCGCCATGGATCCCAACGGCGGAAGTTCGAATATCGAGCGGAACTGCTACACCGCCTGCATCGATCCGAACGGGTGAAGAACCGCGGTAGCTGCAGCTACCGCGCCTTGAGTTTGGACATTACGGCACCGATCCGCAGTGCCTCGTACCGCGGTTAGCGGTACAGAGAGGGTAGCCGTGGGTTGCGCGCGCAGACGCGCTACCCACGGACAAGAAGGTATTTGAAGCCGCACCGCGTAGCCGGTGCGGAGAATATAAGAAAACGATCAGAGCAGGAAGCGCTCGTCTGCACGCTTCGTAGACAGCTCTCCGCACCACTGACGTGGTGCGACTCGAGGATGCGCACCTTTTCCGGGGGTAGCGCGTCTGCGCGCGCGACCCCCGGCTACCTTCTCCGTACCGCTAACGCGGTACTCGCCGCCGACGGCGGCCGAAATGTCCGAACTTCAAGGCGCGGTAGCTGCAGCTACCGCGCCTCGAACATCTACCGCGCGCATTGCGCATAGGCTTTCGCGGGCGTACGTAATCGCGTACGATGTGCTCCGCATGAAGACCGTCACAGCCAGCGAAGCGCGGATGAATCTTTACAAGCTCATCGACGAGACCGCGGTGACGAGTGAGCCCGTACAGATCACGGGCAAGCGTGCCGACGCGGTGCTCGTTTCGATGGGCGATTGGCAGGCCATCCAGGAAACGCTGCATCTCCTGTCGATTCCTGGAATGCGGGCCTCGATCCGGAAGGGGATGAAGACTCCCATCAAGGAGTGCCTGGAGTCATTGGACTGGTGAGCGGGTGGCGGCTGGTCTTCACTCCCCAGGCTGCGAAGGACGCGAAGAAACTCGCTCGTTCCGGCCTCAAACCGAAGGCCGAGGCATTACTGGCGGTCCTTCGCCGCGATCCGTTTCAATCTCCGCCGCCATTTGAAAAACTCGCCGGCGATCTTGCCGGTGCCTACTCACGACGGATCAACATTCACCATCGTCTCGTCTATCAGGTCCTGCGTCGCGAGAGGGTCGCGAAGGTGCTGCGATTGTGGACGCACTACGAGTGAGCTCGAATCACGATCCTTCGTACGCTTTCTTCAGCCAGCCCACGAGCTCCGGGTCGATGTCCTTTTCGGATTCGACGCGGACGCGGTGGGAGACCATGGCGTTGAAACTGCCGGAGGCTTCGAGGCGGCCGGCGGCGGGAACGCTTTTGCAGTTGATGCCGACGTCGAGGCGCGTGGCGGTGCTGGGTTGGATGATTCCGAACTGCTTCTTGCGGCGGAGGCTGACGTATCCCTTCTTCGGCGCGATCTCGAGATCCGGACCGAACTTCTGCACCTCGGCCATGAGCTTGTCGTAGATCGGGCGGAGCGCCGCCTTCGCTCCTGAGTACTGCGCTTCGATCAGATCGCCTTCGTCGGCATGAACAGCGGCTGACTTCAGCATCGAATGCGCGACGAGGTTGGCGTAGCCGTGCGTGAGGCCGTTCTCCTTGAGGTACTTCACGATCTCGCCGTGCTTCTCCGCTCCGCTCTTCCTCGCCACCGCAATCCACGCGTCGAGCGACTTGCCCGTCTTCTCCGCGAGATTCCGGATCATGGTCTCCATCTCTTTGTCGGCGGTCGACATCGGTGAATCCTCCTCTGGTCACGATATACAACGGAGCGTGGATTTTCCTTTAGAGAGGATCGCCTCTACGCATTGAAGAAATCGTTGCTCCACGAGGCGTTCTCCGGCAACCTCTAGCTCGAACATGCACGAGCCGTCGCAATCCCTCATCATCCTCTACCAGACAGAGGACGGCCGGACGCGCGTGCAGTGCCGGTTCGAGGACAAGACGATCTGGCTGACGCAGGCCCAGATCGCCGAGCTCTTTCAGACCACTGCTCAGAATGTGACGCTGCACCTGAAAACGATCTTCGCGGAGGGCGAGCTCGTCGAGGAGGCAACTTGTAAGGATTACTTACAGGTTCGCCGAGAAATTGCCGCGCCCGAAGAAGCCGAAGTCCTGAATCAACAGGAAGATGCGCCGCTGTCTTCGCGGGCTTCAGAAGTATCTGTATTAGCCAGAGGCCACGTCTGGAGCGCGCTCATGATCAGGCACGCTCACGCATGCCCATTGCTGACCCCAACTCCGATCTGGAGTTGCCAGAAGGCGGCGTAGACGCCGTTTTGCGCGAGGAGGGTTTCGTGGTCGCCGCGCTCCCAGACCACGCCGTCTTTCAGGACCACGATCTCGCCGGCGTTGCGGACGGTGGAGAGGCGGTGGGCGATGACGAGGATGGTGCGGCCGGGGGTGGCTGCGGTGAGTGCATCGAGCAGGGCAGCCTCGGTGCGGCTGTCGATGGCGGACGTGGCTTCGTCCAGGACGAGGATGGGTGCGTCTTTCAACACGGCGCGGGCGATGGCGACGCGTTGCCGCTCGCCTCCGGAGAGCCGGACTCCTCGCTCTCCCACGACCGTGTCGTAGCCATCGGGCATGGCCATGATGAAGTCATGGGCGAGAGCCACGCGCGCCGCGGCGATGATGTCGTCCATCGTCGCGCCCTCTTCTCCCATGGCGATGTTCTCGCGAATCGTGTCGTGGAACAGATATGCATCCTGCGTGACCAGGCTGATGGCGCCACGCAGTGAATCGAACGTGAGGTCGCGGATGTTGCGGCCGTCGATCGAGATGGTTCCCGCGGCCGGATCGTAGAAACGGAGCAGCAGTTTGGCGATGGTCGTTTTTCCTGCGCCGGTGGGTCCGACGATGGCCAGCGTCTCTCCGGCACCGGCGCGGAAGGAGACGTCGGAGATGGCGCCCGCCGCGCCCGCGTATTCGAAGGTGATCGCGTCGAACACGACCTCGGCGCCGCGACCGGAGACGGAGAATGTTTCGCTGCCTCCGGCGATGGATGGCTGCATGTCGAGCAGCGTTCGGATGCGCGTCATCGCGGCGCGTGCGTGGATGTACTCGTCGAAGGCCTCGCCGAGGCGCGTCAGCGGATACCACATGCGAAGACTGACGTAGACCAGCGCCGAGAACGCACCGACGGACATGGCAGTCGACGAAGCGAAGAGACCGATGGACAACAGGACGAGATCGAAGCCGAGAATGACCCAAATGCGCATGACGGGGTTGAACGCGGCCACGATCCGGTTCGCCATGTCGTGACGAAGCCGGAAGACTTCGCTGGTCTCCTCGATCTGGCGCGACACGCGCTCTTCAGCGGTGAAGCTCTTGATGGTGACGATGCCGTTGAGGCTCGTCGCAAGCTCGAGCGCCAGACGATCCGACGCCTCGCGGACATCGTCGTACCTTCGCCCGATGCGTTTCTGAAACCAGAGCGTGCTGGCCACGGTGAGCGGAATCGGCAGGATCACCAGCACTGCCAGCCACGGCGGCAGGAAGATCAGAGCCGCCACGGGAATGATGATCAAGGTCGCCGCTTGCACGATCTCGTGTGCGCGGATGTCGAAGAAACGCGCCACGCGGTCGATGTCGTCGAGCAGGAGGTTGAGCAATTCGCCGGAATTCTTTCCTTCGACGTACGAGAGATCGAGCGTCTGCACGCGGCGATAGGCTTCCAGTCTCAGGTCGCTGCGGATCTGTTGCGCGAGGCGATGCCAGAGCCGAGACTCTGCATACTCGAAAGCGGAACTGATCGATGCTCCCACCAGGGCCAGGATGGCCACGAGGACGAGCTGCCCGCCCACGGTGGTGATTCCGAGTGCCGCAATCCACGTCGAAGCGCCGGTGGCGAGAATGTCGACCGCCACGCCCACGAAGAAGGGAGGCGAGAGGTCGAACAGGCGCATGACGAAGGACGCCGTCGCGGGAGCGATCATCTTCGTCCCGTAGCGCCGCCACATCATCGCAACCGGATCGAGCGGAACCAGGCCGGCCGCTTCCTCGCGCATCTCGCGCTGCGCCCGCCGCACACCGCCCACGATCGCGGCCGCCGCACCGGCCCACAGCAAAATCGAGCCGAGGGTGCTCGAGACTGCCGACGCGGCCGCGAAACCGGCAGTGGCGAGGACGGCGTTCCGAAGCCATTTTCCGTCGCCCCAACGTCCGTGCTCAGCGTGCTCGGGCTGGCCGGGGTCCTCATTTCGCTCCGGAGTGATGTGCGGAGCGCGGACCGCGATCCATTGCACGCGCACGGTGACTTCCGCGACGACGCTTTCGATCGAGCGATCTTCGTGAAACAGCACGAGCACGCCGCCGGTGACGGTGTTCGTCGTCACCTCGGTGATGCCGGCAAGAGTTCGCAGCTCGCCGGCCAGCTCTTCAGCCAGGGCGGGGGTGTTGCGGATCGAGGGGACGCGCCAGCGGATTCTCCCCGGCAGGACGGAAACGGCGTCGAGCTCTTTGCTCATGCTTCCTCATCTCCGGCGGGAGCCCACCGCGCGAATCGCGTCGCAGCAGCGCGTCTAGACAACAGGCTGTTGCGTGGCTTCGTCGCGCTCGACTTCCCTGCGCGCGTCCTCGAGATCCTCGCGGATCTCCGCGGTGGCCCGCTCAAAGCCGCGATTGACGCGGGCGATGCCTTTGTAGACGCTCTTGGACACCGGATTCGTTCCACCGGTCAATCCCTTCGCGACGATGACAGCAACGCCTCCGAGAGCAATGTAAAAGAGTCTGTGAAGCATGTTGGTTCCTTTCTTCGGCTCGGATTGCCGAAAACTCTCTCTGTCCGGACGGGAGTCAGGAAGAATACATCAATTGTCCATGTCGATCCCGTCATGGGGCGATGGCTCGTACCGGATGAGACGGCTGGAGTTGGCCGCCACCGCGATCGCGCCGGCGTTGTGCAGGATCGCGGCGAGGAGCGGGCTGACGAATCCGAGGAGCCCGGCGATCACGCCCGCGCCGTTGATGGCGAATGACAATCCGTAGTTCTGGCGGATGATGCGAACGGTCTCGCGGCTGAGCAGAATCGACGAGGCCACGGCTCGGAGATCGCCGGAAGCGAGCGTCAGACCGGCGGCGTCGATGGCCACATCCGCTGCGCCGGTGGCCATGGCGATGCCGAGGTCGGCCGCGGCGAGCGACGGCGCATCGTTGATCCCATCGCCGATCATGGCCACGCGGCGGCCCGATGCGCGGAGCTCGCGGATGAGTGCGTATTTTTCTTCGGGCGATTGCGCGGCGCGCCATTCGGTGATGCCGAGGTGGTTGGCGACGTGTTCGGCGGCCTCAGCGCGATCGCCGGTGAGCATGATGAAATCCGAGACCAGAAGGCGCAGCGCGCCAATGGCCGCCGCCGCTTCGGCACGCAGCGGATTCTTCACCGTGATTGCGCCGGCTACGGCGCCTGCCAACGCGACGTAGACCACCGATTCCGCCTGCCCGAGCTCGATGTGCGGTACGGACACGCCCAATCGTTCGAGCAATCGCGCGCTTCCCACGAGGACCGTGCCCGCGTCGAGGTCCGCGGTCACACCCTCGCCGGGATGATCCGTGAAGTTCTCCAGCGCGCCGAGCGTGAGGTTCAGGGGACCATAGTTGCTGGCGTGATCGACGATGGCGCGGCTCAGAGGATGATGCGAGTGGTCGATCGCGCGTGCGGCGAGCGAGATCAGCTCGACCTCGGTCATGTCTGCGAACACGATGGTCCGCGCCACGACCGGTTTGCCGAGCGTGAGCGTTCCCGTTTTGTCGAAGACGATCACATCGATCGACGCAGCCGCCTCGAGATTCAGCCCGCCTTTGATGAGGATGCCGCGCCGCGCCGCGTTGCCGATCGCCGCGCTCACCGGCGACGGAGTGGACAGACCGATCGCGCACGGGCAGGCCATGAGGAGGATCGCGACAGCGCTGGAGACGTTGCCGGAGACCAGCAGCACGCCGAGCGCGAGCAGCACTGCCGACGGTACGAACACGCCGGAAAACCGATCGCCGATCCGCTCCATGGGCGCGTGCAACGCTTCGGCTTCTTCGACGCGCTGAATCAGGCGGCCTACCACGGTATCGGCGCCGAGATGTTCGACGCGCACGAGGAAGCCGCGCGCGGAGAGCGCGATCGTGCCTGCTTTCACATGATCGCCCGCGCGCCGCAGCACAGGCGTGCTCTCGCCGGTGATCGAGGCCTCATCGATCGATGCATCGCCTCCGGTGGCCTCGCCATCCGCCGGCACGCGCTCACCGGCGTAGACCGCGATCACGTCGCCCGGTTTCAACGTGGACACCGGACAACGCACGTCGCCGGCTCCGGTGCGCAGCCACGCGAATCCATCGTCGGCCGAGAGGAGATTGCGAATGGCCGTGCGTGTGCGGCGCAACGTCAGCGCGTGAACGTACTCGCCGATGTTCAACAGCCAGACGATGGAGAGTGCGGTGATCGTTTCGCTGGTCAGGAGCGCGCTGGCCACGCCCGCGCTGACGAGCGAGTCGGTGCTGATCTTTTTATCCGTGATCTCTTCGAACGCGCCGCGGAAATACCGCTTGGCGGTGAATAGCGTGACGACCGTGGCGACGACGCCGGCGCCCATGGGAACGAGCGCCAGCCGCGCCGCGATCGACCAACCCAACGCGATGCCGCCGATGAACAAATCGCGGCGCAGCGCTTGTGGCGATGACGTGTGATGGTGATGTTCGTGATGACCGTGCGTCCGAGCCACGTCTCCGACTTCCCGGAATGGCGTCTGGAGCGCGCGCACGACGATGTCTTCGACCTGGCGCAGATCGATACTCGCGTCGAACGTGACGAGCACGCTGGCCGTGAGCGGATTCACCTCGGCGCTAAGGACGCCTTTTTCCGCACGGAGCGACGCGGACACGGCCTCGGCGTAGAACCCGGCGCGCAACGCGCGTGTGCGCCAACGCACCCGTCCGGACGTGCGCGATGCCAGGACAAGAGATTCTCGAATCCGCGCCGCGCGGTCCGGGAGTAACGCAGCGGCATCGTCTCGAATCGACATGACAGACAATCCAACCGCGACGCTCGCTTTGAAGAAGGGTCGCGGCCCATCGTGAATGATAGGTTCGGACGGCAAACACGCAAAATCGACGCCGCTTCGCGTGACGCGCCACCCGGCGGGGGACGGTTTGCGGAAACTGAGGATCGTGATCCGAGAGACAATCGCGCCGAATGGAGTCGAGGAGGAATGATGCCGAAGATGACGAGAATGGGATTGCTTGCCGCGAGCGTGCTCTCGCTATTCGTGACGATGGGCGCGACGCCGCGCAGTCTCGATCCGGCCGTGGTCAACCCGCACACGATCAAGGTCACGCTGGAGAACGAACGCGTGCGCGTGTTCGAAGCCGTGCTGAAACCGGGCGACAAGGAAGCCCTGCACTCGCACCCACGCACCGTCGTTTACGTGATCGAAGGCGGCAAAATGCGAAATCACGCCGAAGACGGAACTGTGACCGAGGCCGAAATCACCGCCGGTCAAACCATGTATCGCGAGCCACTCACACACTGGGCTGAAAACATCGGCACCACCACGATGCGGCTGGTGGTCGTCGAGATGAAGGACGCGAAATGAGCGAGGCCTGCCTAGCCGAAGTTCATCGCTCGACCCTCACTGGTCCAAGCTGATTCACGCGTTCGGCGACGAGGCGGGTGATGCGGAGGACGGCGTTCACGAGTTGCTCGTCGACTTCCCACACCCCTTCGTACTCAATCGTGTTCCGCTTCCTATGCGCCTCACTCAGCACGCGCCACTCGCCGGCCGGGAGGCCGAGCGTGTGCGCGAGCGCCTGAAAGACGATGTAGCGGTTGTTCGCCGGACGATAGCCGTGCCATCGCAAGGCAGCAAGCGAAAGCGCGTGAGAGGCGTTGTAGAGCAAGTCGAACCGGCTGTCGATGGAAAGCGCGGCATTCTCCGCGTCGTGCAGTCGTCTCGTTGCCGATGCGACGAGACCGTCGACTTCCGACGATTCGCCGGGTTCGGCCTTCAGTTCCCCCGTGCGGACGAGGTTATCGAGTTGCGGATGCGGCATCGACGCTTCCGATGAGCGGAATCACTGGACCGGCGAGTACTTTCTTCACGAACGCGTTGTTCCTGCGGCGATTGCCGAACTCCGCGCGAGTGTACAACGTGGGATGAATCGGACGGCCGATGTCGCGCTCTGCCTTCTCGAGGCGCGATAGGAGCGCTTCCAGCAGAAGGTCATCCGCGACGACGAGCAGATCGACGTCGCTCGCTGCTATGTCTTCGCCGCGCGCGACTGAGCCGTAGATCAGCGCCAGCTCGATGTTCTTGCGCAGCGGGCGCAGCGCGGCTTGAATCGGGCCGGCGAGCCGCGTGGTCTTGAGCAGGATCGAGCGTAACTCACGAAAGACGGGGGACACCGCGTTCGCCTGGTAGTGTTTCTGATTGCCTACCTGCCGGACTGTGACGAGCCCGCTGGCGTGTAGGCGTTCGAGCTCTCGCTGTACCGTGCCACGGCCAGTGCCTGCCCGCTGGATGATCTCGTTCGCGAAAAACGAGCGCGCCGGCTCGCCGAAGAGGATCCCCAGGACGCGCTGCTGCGTGCGGCTGAAGAGCGCGTCCGCAATCGTGACCCGCTGTGTCGTTCGCGTACCCATTTCGGGTACGATCATACCCGAAATGGGTACGATACGGATTGGAGTGCACTTCCCGCGCCCTCAGTTCACCCGCGTCGCGCTGACGATGAATCTGTCCGGTGCTGGGCCGAGGTAGCGGAAGGGGTAGCAGGTGACGAGCGTGAGCTCTTCGATTCCGTTCGATGCGAGGACGCTCGTTTCCTCGGGGGCCACGACGCGGAGTGACTGCACTTCGTACTCGTAGGTATTCGGCGGCACGATCATGCGGATGCGGTCATTGACTTTGATCTTGCGCAGCGGGCGGAAGAAGGTGTCGCGATGGCCGGCCAGGACCATGTTGCCGGGCTCGCCGGGTCGTGCGGATCCGCGCAGGAGGCCTACGGCGCGGGACAGCGTGCGTTCATCATCGCCTTCTTTGACGATGGCGGCCACGCCGATGCGCGGGATCTCGAGACGTCCGAATGCGTCGGGATCAATGGTGGCGGTGCGTGGTTTCTTTTCGGCGCGTTGCGGTGGCTTGGCTTCACGCTCGAGGGGCTCGGTTACTGCGGTCGTTGGGGCTTCGCTCGTCTGTTCGAAAGCGGGGAACTCGATGACGCGCGGCGACACTTCGATCGCGGGTTCTTCCGCGGGAACAGAAACGGCGGGCCCCCGTTCGAGGGCCCGCTCCTGTTGCGACTGATAGTTCCAGCGAATCAACGTCTCGCCGAGGGCTAAGCCGAGGAGAGAGAGGCCCATGATGTAGAGGGCAATCTCAAATCGGCGAAGCCATCTCGAGCGACGTCTCATAGTTGATTACGACCTGACTTACGACCTGGCCATGCGGAACGCGACTGCGCCGGCGAGGGATGCCAGACCGAGCAGCGCGATGAGCGGAAGTCTGCTCGCTGTACCAGGCATCTCCAGCGGCTGGGCCTCGGCGACCTGCGTGGTTCTACTCGACATCATCGGCGCGGGCGCCGGTGCGGTGTAGGTGTACGTTTCGATCTTCGCATCGGGCGTCACGACCTGCAGCGGCGTGGTGTCGAAGTCGGCGGCTGCCACCGTGTCCGAGTAGGAGACGACGCGGGAGTTGCTCAAACGGGCAAGCTGCTGGGCGCGCGTTTCCTGATAGACGATGTCGTGGCCGCCCTGGCTGGCGCTCGGATCCGCTGCGAACCACGTGCGGAGTGCGCGCGGCAAGCCCTGCTCGGCCGGATAGAAGACGAAGGTGGTGTTGGGCGTCTCTTCGCCCGGAGCAAAGTAATGCGGAACCGTCAGCACGGTCGCATAGACCGTGTTCCGATCCGGGCTGGTGATCTGGATCTTGTTGCGGTCGGCCTTGCTCGGCAGCACGCGGATCATGTACGTGCCGGGCTGAAGAATCGTACCGCCGACATCGAGCGGCTCGGTCACGGGAAGCGTCGATGCCTCGGGGGTCTGCGCGAACGCCGCGGGCATGCAAATCATCAGCGCGAATACGCCTACTACGGCTAACCTGAGTGTACTTTTCATCGTTGAGTCTCCTTCTTCGTTTACTGCGTCGGTTGATCGATCGCCGGATCCCGGCGTCATGCGCGCAAGCCTCGGCGGCTGCGCAGCGACGAGCTGAATTGCACGCTCGTGGCCAATGATGGCGAGCACAACGACAAAAAACTCAAAGGCTGTATGGATCCGACCGGATTCGACGGCCGTAGTTGGGATGACTTCACCCAATCGGAGGATTCATGACCACGACTCCCGCAGGCGATCGTTTCGGCCGGCGCCGCAGGGAGCGGGACCGGCCATGGGACACCGCTGTCCCGGTCTCGACTACGCGACGTACTTCATTCAGGTCTTCGCGATCGCGATGCTGCGCGGATACACATGGCAGCTCCCGCCGCAGAGCTTCGAGATCGATTGGAGCAAGACGCCGCCCGATGTGAAGGGCGGCTTGCGCGCGCGTTTGATCAGCAATTGATGCGTGCGGGCACCGCTATACTCGCGGTCCATGTCCACGCGCACGCAGTCCTACGCCACGCACCGGCGCATTCACGCGTTGTTTCATCTCATCGGCGTACCGATTCTGGCCATCAATGGATTGGTCAAGCTCGTACAGGCGGTGCGGTTTCCCTCGCTCGAGGCAGCGTGGGAAGTGCTCGTCGCCATTGCGCTGGTCATCGCGATTTTTCTGGCGCGGTCGTATGCGCTGACCGTGCAGAACCGCGTGATCCGGATCGAAGAGCGAGCGCGTTTGCAGCGCTGCCTTCCGGAGGATCTGGCCGCGCGCATCGGCGAGCTGAAGACCACACAATTGATCGCGCTGCGTTTCTGCGCGGACGAGGAGCTGCCCGAGTTGACGCGCGCGGTGCTGTCCGGCGAGCTGCGCGAGCGGAATGAGATCAAGAAGCGGATCAGGAACTGGCGCGCGGATTGGCTGCGGGTTTAGGCTCCTCCAGTGTCTTGTCCCCTCTGCCAGAGGGGAGAAGGGTGCCGCAGGCTGATGAGAGGTTCTCTCGCTGCATAATCGCAGCGAATGTACGACGTCATCGTTGCCGGCGTAGGTGGGATGGGCAGCGCCACGCTCTACCACCTCGCCCGGCGCGGGCTGAAGGTTCTCGGGTTGGAGCAGTTCGACATTCCGCACGAGTTCGGGTCGTCGCATGGCGTGACCCGCATCATCCGACTTGCCTACGCCGAACATCCGAACTACGTCCCGCTCCTGCGCCGCGCCTACGCGCTGTGGCGCGAGCTGGAGGTCGAAGCGGACGAGCGATTGTTGATCATCACCGGTGGACTCGACATCGGCGAGCCCGAAACGGCAGTCGTTCGTGGATCGCTCGAAGCGTGTGCGCGGCATGACCTGCCGCACGAGATTCTCGACGCGGAGACGCTGGGTCAACGCTTCCCGGGCTATCAACTGCCGCAGTCGATGGTCGGGATTTACCAACCCGACGCCGGTTTTCTCTTGCCGGAGCGTTGCATCGTCACGCACGTGAATGCAGCGTTGCAGCGCGGAGCGGAAGTTCATACACGCGAGCCGGTCATTGAATGGGGCGCAGAACAGGGGAGTGTCTGGGTGCGCACTGACCGCGAGACCTATCGAGCGCGTCGTCTCGTCATCACCGCCGGCCCGTGGGCGCGCAATTTTGTTCCCGCCCTCGATGCGTTTGCAGTGCCGGAGCGACAGGTACTTCTCTGGACGCAGCCGCTGCGGCCCAAGCTCTTCACGCTTGGATCATTTCCCATCTTCTACATGGAAGCACCCGAAGGCCACTACTACGGCTTCCCCGAATACGGCATTCCCGGATTCAAGATCGGCAAGTACCACCATCGCAACGAGCGCGTCGATCCCGACCACATGGACCGCGATTGCCATCCCGAGGATGAAGCCGTACTTCGCGAAGCGATCCGAAACTACTTTCCCGACGCCAACGGACCAGCTGTGGCAATGAAGACCTGCCTCTTCACGAACTCACCCGACGAACACTTCATCCTCGACCATCATCCCCAACACCGCGAAGTCGTCATCGCCGCAGGCTTCTCCGGCCACGGCTTCAAATTCTGCAGCGTCATCGGCGAGATCATGGCGCAGCTCGCGCTCGACGGCGGTACGCAGCTCAACACGGAGATGTTTCGGTTGGGGCGGTTTGGCGAACAGGGTTGATTGGCGCCAAGTCTAAAGTCGAAGCCAGCGAGCTGCATCCTGGCGCAAGTAAACGAGAACGATGATGCTCGCGTCTGAACCGTGATGACGATCCCGTCTGCGGGTGCGCCTCACTTCTCGATGCGCGCTCTCCATCCCACGAGCGCGCGGTACGTCGATGGCGCGGGGGTCTCGTCCGCGCGTTCGTTCATGAGCAGGCGGCCGTCCGGTGCGATGGCCAGGCCGAACGTGCCGCGGGGCAGGCGCGCGATGGTGCGGGCCATGTCGAAGTTCGCGGCCGCTCCCTTGCCGGTGACGCGCACCTCCATCAGCGTGGAGTCGGGAGTGAGAAAGAGGATGGCGTCGCCACTGCGCGTCCAGCGGGGACGCTCGACGCCCGTCGAAGTGAGCTGCGTGATGCGACCGCCCGCGAGCGGACGCAGGTACAGCTCGCGCGACGTCGGCGATGTCGATACGACCAGGAGCCAGTAGCCGTCCGGTGAGATCTCCGCATCGTCCTCGCTCGTCGAGGCTTCGAGCAAAGGACGCGGTTCGCCCTCCGCCAGTGGGACCAGCCAGAGGTCGAAGCCGCTTCCGAACTTCTTCACGATCAGGTCGCGGCCATCCGGCGACACCGACAACGGGTCCTTGTCAATCTCGCTCGTCCACATCCTCCGCGCAGGAGCGCCCCCCTCGGCCCGCATGGCGAAGATGTCGTACATCCCCTCCCGCGCCGACGCGAAGGCAATCTCGTGATCGCCCGGCAGCCAGACCGGATTGTTGTGATCGCCGCGCGCGTCCGAGATCACCGTCCGTGTGCCACGCGCCAGGTCCGCCAGCACGAGACTCGTTCCCCCATGCTCGGGCTGTGTCTTCTCATACGCGACGCGCAGGCCGTCGGAGGACAGAGAAAACCGGCCGATGTCGTCGTCCTCTACTGCCGTCGCGCCACGCACGCCGCCGCGGTCGTACCAGACCAGCCGGCGCTTCTCGGTCATGAGGGGAGGGTAGAGGAGCACGCCGTTCGTGGAGACCGTCGAGAACGCGTGCGCCCATGTGCCGGAGAACTGCACGTTCTCGACGATGCGTTGCGGCTCACCCAAGGGCTTGGCCTGTTCCGCGTCGAAGCGCACCGCGTAGATCGAGCCGCTGCGCACAAAGAGCAGATAGGGTTCGTCGTAGCCGGCGAAACCGTCCGCGGTCATCACTTCGCGCGGAGTCCCGCCCTCGAGCGAGCCGAGCATGATGCGATTGGGCACGCTGGGAAGGCCCGTGGAGAGGTAGAGGAAGCGCCGCCCGTCCGGCAGGAACGCGGGCCACGCGTGCGCGGATTCGCGACGCTTCCCGTCGAGAGTGGTCACGGGCACCGGCGTGCCACCCGCCGCGGGCACGCGCTCCAGTCCGCGCTTCCACTGCGAGAGGAAGAGAATCGTCCCGTCGCGATTCCAGGCGCCCCCGCCGCCGTAGTTCGCGGCGCCGATCGTCTCCACCGGCCCGCCCCCGGACGGAACCTTCAGCAGCCCCTTCCAGCCAAAGAATGCGATCCATTTGCCGTCTGGCGACCAGAACGGTTTACCGCCGGCGGGATCGACGTCGAACATCCGCGGCGTGGTCTCGTCGAGTTTCTGCACGAAAAGGCGTTGGTTCGTCTCGTTCGAGGCCACGAACGCGACGCGTTCTCCGTCCGGCGACACCGCCGCGCTCTCCATCCGGTACCCAGCCGGCGCGAGAAGGCTGAGATTGACCGCAGCGCGAGGAGGGTCCCCGCGCCTGGCCATCATGGCCGTGATGCCCGCACCGGCCAGCGCGAGCGCCGCGAGGATCCACGGGAGCACCATCGCGCGACGTCGCTCGATCGCCACCGGCTCCGCCCCCTCGGCGATCCAGCGCAGTTCCAGCGCGACGTCGTGCGCGGACTCGATGCGCCGCTCCGGATCCTTCTGCAGACACGCGCGGATCAACCGATCGAGCGAGGCCGGAGCCAGCGCCGCGATCGGCTCCGGATCGCGCTCCATGATCGCCGCGATGACGCTGGCGCGGCTCGCTCCCGCGAAGGCGCGGCGGCCCGTGACCATCTCATACAGCACCGCCCCCAGGGCGAAGAGGTCGCTGCCGGTACCGGCGGCGTGGCCCTCGAGAACCTCCGGTGCCATGTAGTGAAACGTCCCTACGATCGTGCCCTCTTCGGTCAGCGCCTGTTGTCCCGTGGACGGCAATACGTGCGTTGCCGCGTCGGCTGCGATGGCCACCTGCAGCCGCGCCAGACCGAAGTCGAGCAGCTTCACGCCACCCTTGGTGAGCATGACGTTGCCCGGTTTGAGATCGCGATGGACGATGCCGTGGCGATGCGCATGGCTGAGCGCCACGGCGATGGCCTCGCCGATCCGCAGCGTTTCCGCGAGGGGGAGGGGACCGTGCGCGATGCGGTCTGCCAGCGTTTCCCCTTGCAGATACTCCATGACCAGATACGAGACGCCGCTGTCATGGCCGACATCGAAGAGCGTGCAGATATTGGGGTGGCTGACGCTGGAGATGGTTTTCGCCTCGCGCTCGAAACGCTCGCGATACGAACTGTTGCCGGAGAGCGCGGCGGGCAGGATCTTCACGGCCACGCTGCGATCGAGACGCGTGTCGATGGCGCGATAGACCTCGCCCATCCCGCCGGCACCGATTCGCGAGTCGATGCGGTACGGCCCGAGCCGCGTGCCCGATTCGAGTTGCACGCGGGAATGGTAGCGGGGAACACGGAACAGGCGCGGAGAAACACGGAAGCGTCTGTTTCAGCGTCATCGGCGAGATCATGGCGCAGCTCGCGTTTGACGGCGGCACGCAGCTCAATACGGCGATGTTTCGGTTGGGGCGGATCGGAGAGCAATGATGGCGTGTCATGAACAGACGACGGTGCGGATCATTGCGGTCTTGCCATCGGGTTTACCCGCTCGATGTATGCGTGCGCCTTCCCAGCGTGGACGGTGGTTGGAGCAATCTCGATGACGCGCTTCCAGGTCTTGATCGCCTTGTCATAGTCCTTCAGGTATTGAGCGTAAAGCATACCGAGATTGAGGAGGCTCGGCAGGTGCGTCGGATCGATCGCGTGGGCCTTTTGGAAGTTCGCAATGGCCTTTTCGTACTGGGTCGTCTCGCTGTACATGACGCCCTGATCGGTAAGGACGGCGGGGTTGTTCGGGTCCAGCTCGAGAGCTTTCGCGTAGGCCTCGATCGCCTTGTTTCTCTGATGCGTGTCGAAATATCGGTTGCCGAGGGCGATCCAGCGCTTCGCGTCGCCGGAGGCATCGGGAGGTGCCGCTTGCGGCGCGGCCCCTTCCTTTGTGGCGATCGGCGTCGCGGATTGTGGCTGTCTGGAATGCTGGCAGGCCGTCGATGCAATCAGCAGAGCGGCGGCCATGCCGGGCGCGGCAAAAAGAGCGAGTGTGCGGTTCACGCGATCAGCTCTCCCTGTTCCCTCAACGGGAACTCTTGGCCGCCGCCTTGGTCTTGGCCGGCGCCTTGGTTGCGGCTTGACTCTGTTGCTCCATGTAGGGAAGGAGAAGGCTCACTTCCTCCGCGCTCAAGTTCAGGTTCGGCATCCGGACAGTTGGGTACTTTGCGTAAAGCGCTTTTGCGATCGGATCGCCCGCTGCATAAACGCGCTCCGGCGCTGCCAGGTAGCGGGCCAGCCAGGAGGGATCGCGTCGCTGATGCACGTTCAACAGATCCGGTCCAATGCGGTTGCCCTTTCCAATGGTGTGGCACAGCGCACAGCGCGATTGGAACAGGTACTCGGCCGTGTCGACGGTGGGAAGTGGCTTCAACGACGCGTAGCTCGGATGTTTTTTGGCGCTGTATCCGTCGAAAAAGTTGAGAATCGTCATGGCCAGGAACTTCGGGTTGTCCACGGCGGAGTTCCGCATCCACTGGTTGGTTGGCTCGTTGCCGATCATGAGCGAGGGCATGTGGCCGTCGGCAGTAGCGGTGTCGCCCAGCGACGACAGACCGAGCTGTTTGCTGATCAGCTTGATGTCTTCTTTCTTGCCGGTCAGGAACAGCCAGCCGCGCTTGGCTTTGAACTGGGTGGCGTAAGCCTTCAGCTTCTTCGGGGTGTCGTTGACGGGATCGATGCTGATCGAATAGAAAAAGAAGTCCTTGCCGACACGGTCGCCGAGGAGGCGCTGCAACTCCGCCATCTTCGCCGACTCGATTGGGCAACTGTAAGTGCAAGTCGTGTAGATGAGATTGATGACGACGGATTTGCCCTTGAGCAGGTCGTCGTAGAAACGGACGACTTTGCCCTCGTGGGTAGTGAGGGGAACGTTGGCGAAGTAGCCGGGCTCGCCAATTTCGGCGGCGAACGCCGGCGCCGGAGCCAACAGCGTTGCGGCGGTCAAGAGGAGCGTTGCCAATCCAATCGTGCTTCGAAGATGGGTTCGCATTCGAGAGGAGTCCTTTTCCATGATCAGAAAGGACGAGCCGGCGTGATGACCTGCCGGCCCGCCCTTCTTTTTCTGATTAGAGAGTCCCGATGACGCCAGTGGCGCGGGTGAGCTTCCTCGTCTTTTCGTCGTAGGTGAGAGTGATGGTCACTACACCGGTCTTCGATTTGAGGAATGAGCCGGGCTTGTCTTCGAAGAACGCGAAGGTCAGGGTGACTTTGTCGGTCGGCCTGAAGAGGCGCGTCACATTGGCCTCGCAGGAGTTGATGTACACAGTACCGGTCTCATTGCCGACCCCTCGGACGCCTTTGCCGTCGACAAAAAGAGTGACACCGGTCGGCACGGCTGGGTCGGTCACCACGGTTGCGTTGATCACGATGTTGCCGGAGAAGGTGACGTTCTCAGGCAGTCCGGTCCGCGACGCCGAAGCGCTGCCGCTGATCTGGATGGTGGCCTGGGAGGTCGTAACGGTCAAGCCGAGGCGCTCGGCAGCGGGTTTCTCCTCTGCTGCGGCCTCCTGGGCTGTCTCCTGTGCATGGGTGGGAGCGATGGCGAGGAACAGAACCGCCACCATCGCCAGCGAGAGGCTGCCAAATCCTCGATTGTGTTTTTTCATTGTGTGCTCCTGTCTCAGAACGCCGTCGGCAGAATCTCGGCCGGCGGGACGAACGTGACGCCCTGCGGCGTGGCGATCGGCGTCGGCAGAGGCCTCAGGAATGGCGAGCCCGTACCGCTGAGCTCCCACCGCAACAGCATGGAGTGGTCCTCGTGGGTGGTGTTGTGGCAGTGCTCCATGAACATGCCGCCCCAATCGCGGAACTGCATCTTGATCGTGACAGTGCCGCCGGGCCGCAAACGGTAAACATCTTTGCGGCCTTTCTCCCAGGCAGGCACCTGGTTGGCGCTGCCGTTGCGGGCGGTGATCTGACCTTCTTCGAAATGAATGTGGATGGGGTGATCCCAGCCGCCGCCGCCGTTCTCCAGGATCCACCGTTCAGTGGTGCCGTAAGCGGGCCCCGCACTGATGCGGCCATAGTCTGCAATGAGCTTGTCGCCGTTGTCGGTCTCGATGCCCCACTCACCGTCCGCACCGAAGTCATTGGTCTGGCTCGGGGGCGTGGTCACCTCCCCTCCGCTGGTGAACTCGAATCTCCGCGTCCGCGTGTGGGCCGGTAGAACCGGGTTCGGGATCAGGATGCCGGGCACCTCGCTCACGTCGGGTACCGTGGGCGCGCGCACGACGCGAAACTCCAGGAATTTGCCGACGACCGGGTCCTGGTCGTCGCCCTGGAGCGCTTCCTGGAGCGACAGGTCCTCGTCCGGCTTCTTTCCGTTGCGCTGCTTGGTCAGGTTGACCATATGGATCTTCGTGTTCGGTCCGGGTGTATAGCGCGAGAAGTCGATGACGATGTCCCAACGCTCGGCGACGCCCATCTGGTCCAGCTCCGTGAGGACGATCGGGGCGGGCAGCAGGTTGCCGTCGTTGGCGAGCAGGATCATCGGCGAGCCGTCGCTCAAGGCAATCTTGAAGAAGCGCGCGACGGCGGCGTTGAGGATGCGGAAGCGGTACTTGCGCGCCTCCACTTCGAAATACGGGCGGTCGACTCCGTTGACCGTCATGCGGTCGCCGAGGAACCCGTCGAAGTCGAACTTGTTGAAGGCGAGCTGGCCGGCCGAATTCCAGGCCTTGTCCGCCAGCATCAGGTTCACGTCGAAATCGAGGTTCCCCCACGACTTGGCCGTACCGCTGGGAAGGCGCAGGTTGACGTCGTCGTCGATGGCCTCGTTGCCGCGATCCTTGGCGCTGTAGAGGTTGAACATCGCAGCCATGCCCTTGTACACGTTCTGCGAAGTGAAGGCGAACATGTGGTCATGGAACCAGTGCGTGCTCATGGTCTCGCGCCAGTCGCCGGGGATATTGATCTTGCCGCCCAGGTCGTCGGGAGTGGCCGCGTTGTCATCGGTCGCGCCCGTGTTGATGGTGGTGAAGCCGGCCAGCACGATGGGCCAGTGGTAATCGTAGAACTGGTTCGGGAAGAAGTACGCGCCGGTGAACCCGTCGTTCTCCGCACCATGGTGGCCGTTGTGCTCGTGAACGGAGATCGAGTGGATGCCGAAGCCGCCGTTCTGGTTCTTGTCCACCGGGAGCTTGTTGTGCAAGCGAAAGAGGATCGGCTCGTGGTAGCGGCCAAGGGCCAGCTTCGGCGGGAACGTCCCGTTGAACGTCCAAACCTTGAGCGGGCTCTGGTCCGGGGCATTGGGTTGGAAGCGCGGATTGATCCCATTGGCAGGATCGATATTGGAGTTGAGGCTCTGCGGCACTCCGGGGTTGTACGTCGTGTTGACCTTGGCGCCTTCCATGGTCGCTTCGATCGCCACGAGCGGAGGAAAGCGGGTCCATCCCTGGTGCGCCCAGATCGGTCCGGGAGGCCGGCCTTCGATGGGACCGGTCCCACCGCCGAGCAGCGGATCGACGGCCTGCTGGGTGGTGTTGGCCTGCTCCATCGGCGGCGGGTCGAGTGCCGAGATGGGATTGCGCGTCAGCAGATCGAGGCGCGGCATGGGTTGGGTGAACTTCGTGTAATTGAAGTTGGGGCTGGGGGGCAAACCGGTGGGAGGGTCGTCGGCGAGGGCGGCAGGCGCCAACGTCCCCAGGGCGAGGAATGAAGCGGCGAGGAGTTTGTGCGTATTCGACTTCCAGTTTTCCGGTGGCAAAGACGTCCTCCTTTGCGGTTCTGGACCGAGCTCGATCACATCGACACTATCCGACGAGAAGGAATTAAGAACGATCTGGATGGAGGGAAGGCGTCAAAGAATTACTCTTCCGATTTCGTTTGTCAAGAATCCGGAGCGAGCGCGGTTTCACGAGCTTGCGTGCCGCTCAGGGCGTCGTCATTCAGCTCGGGCGTCGCAACTGCGGTGCGGCGTCGCGTTCTTTGAGGCCGGGGAAGGTTCGGCGTTGGGCGGCTCCGAGGCCGAGGATCTGGAGGATCGGCTCCGTGTTGCTGAGCGTACCGACGATGCGGTGGCCGGGGTAGGGGGAGTCCGTGACCAGTGTCGGCGTCATGAAGATGGACTCGGTGAGCGCACGCTTCGGATCGAGCAGCACATCGACGATCTCGATCTGGTGACGATCAGGGAGATGCGTTTCGCAGAGGAGCGCCAGGTTCGCCACGGCCTGCAGTGAATTCGGGGCGTCGCCGGTGATGTACAACCGGAACGAGAAGACGCCGGGATTCACCGGGTCACCCCGGCAGGCTCCGGGGCGATGTCACTGCCGCGCAGCTCGCGGATCCGGTCGCGGCCCACCGATAGCTCGCGCTCGTGTGCTTCGGCACTGCGGGCCAGCACTGCCTTTTCGGTCACCTTCGCGGCCAGCTCGACCTGCAGCAGCTTGACGCGTGCTTCGAGCTCGGCCTGCTCGGCTTCCAGCTTCACATTCTGGAGCCTCGCGGAGACCGCGGCCTCTTCTGCCGCGTGACGCTCTGCGCTTTCTTTCTCCCAGCGCATCGTCCCCATGAGCACTTCGCCGCCTGCGGTGTAGGCATCGGTCACGGTGATCCCGGTATCGCTCAGGATGAGCTCGCGCACCTGGTTCGAGTGCGCAGTTCCTCGTGATTTGATGATGGACATGCCACGGTTGCGCTCACCGGCCTGGACGAGATAGTTGAGATGAATCCACGTATCGGCCAGCGTCGAGATCTGCAGAGGAGAGCCCGCTTCCGACTGACTGGACATCTCGTCCAGAAGGCTCGTGCAGACCAGCGTGATCCCCTCGGCCTTGGACCAGTCGATCAGCCGCTCGGCAACGCTGTGCGCGGTGAGCTCATTGCCCGTTTTCGACAAAGTCGACACGGGATCGACGACGACGCAGCGTGCTCGATGCTCCTTTGCCAGCGTCTTGATGCGCACCAGGTACGTCTCGGCACTGCCGGTAATCGTGCGGGCCGAGACCATGTGCAGCGTCCCGTCCTCCACGAAGCGATCGAGCCGAATGCCGACGGAGCGTAGGTTGCGGATCACTTCGTTGGAATCGGAGTCGAAGCTGACGAACATGGTGCGCTCGCCGCGTGCGCAGGCGGCCTCTGCGAAGGCGCCGCTCAACGTGGTCTTCGCCGTGCCGGGAAAGCCGGTGATCAACACGCTGGCGTCGCGGTAGTAGCCGCCACCGAGCATGGTGTCGAGGCGGGCCACTCCGCTCGAAACGCGCTCGCTCGTGATTTCGGCCCGGCCGCGGCCGAACGTGCGTGTCACCGCGACCTCGAAGCCGCCCCGGCCGATGAGGAAGGGCGACTCGTTCTCGTCGAAACTGGAGCCGCGGTACTTCTGCACGCGCAGGTTGCGCTGCGACACGCCGAGGACCACCGTGTGGTTGAGAATCACGGCGCAATCGACCATGAACTGCATGAACCCGAACGGCTGTCCGATCCCGCCACCGTCGTCGCTGCCGGCTTTCAACGTGACGATGCCGGTCATCTCGTGCGCCAGCAGCCAGGCGTGGAGACGGTAGATCTCGCGACGCTGCGCCGCGGAATCGGAGAGTAGCGCCAGCACGATGTCGAGCGCATCGAATACGATGCGTTTGGCGCCCATCTCCTCGGCCTTGGCTCCGAGTGCCGCCAGCATGCCGCTCAGATCGAACGTGCCGGACTGGACCAGATCGGGCGCCGGCTGTGCATCCATGAAGTAGAGCTTTCCCTGCTGCAGCTCATCGAGTTTCCAGCCGAACGTGCCGGCATTGGCCACGATGCGCGCCGGCGTCTCTTCGAACGCGACGAAGATGCCGGGCTCCCCATGTTGCTGCGCGCCATTCACCAGGAACTGCAGGGCCAGGATGGTCTTGCCCGATCCCGAGCCGCCGGCCAACAGTGTCGTTCGGCCACGCGGCAGGCCTCCGCCCGTCATTTCATCCAGGCCGGCGATTCCGGTGGGCGCTTTCGTATTTTTCAAAATGAGTCTCCTCGAAGGACGACAGCGCGAACCGAGGGGTGTCTTCTTCCGCAACCCGGAAGTAGAGACAGACACTCGCGGAGCGGCGTATTTCGGTTTGCCTTGCCGTTTCACTGCCAAACCACTGGCCACCGCTCGCGAAAATACTCTGACCTGCACGACATACTCGCGAGCGGCATCGCAGTTGCTAACAGCAACCCGAGGCTCGTGTGCAGCTCGTCCACTGAAGGAGAAACGATGAGTACACCGGCAGCGTCACGAGCCCAACCCGCAAGCCGCTCGATCCGCACCACCGCGCGCGAAAAAGCGCTGCTGAAGACCGGCGCGCTCCAGAACGCGATTCTCAACAGCGCGAACTTTTCGAGCATCGCCACCGACGACAAGGGCGTCATCCAGTTGTTTAACGTAGGCGCCGAGCGCATGCTCGGCTACTCCGCCGCGGAAGTGATCGATCAGATCACGCCGGCGGACATCTCCGATCCTCAGGAAGTAATCGCGCGTGCCGCCGCCCTGAGTCTCGAACTGGAAACCGCCATCACTCCCGGCTTCGAGGCGCTCGCCTTCAAAGCGTCGCGCGGCATCGAAGACATTTACGAGCTGACCTACATCCGCAAGGACGGGACGCGATTCCCCGCGATCGTTTCCGTGACGGCACTCCGCGACGGCGCACTGAACGTCATCGGATACCTGCTGATCGGCACCGACAACAGCGCGCGCAAGCAGGCTGAAGAGAAGCTGCGCTGGACCGAGAGTAGCTTCCGGCTGATGGTCGAAAGCGTCTCCGACTACGCCATCGTGATGCTGGATCCGGACGGAAGCGTCGCGAGCTGGAACACCGGCGCGCAGCGCATCAAGGGCTACTCCGCGGACGAGATCCTCGGACGGCATTTCTCGGTCTTCTATCCGGAGGACGACGTCGCCAGCGGCAAGCCGCAGCGCGATCTCGACGCGGTCACCACCAGCGGCCGCCACGAAGATGAAGGGTGGCGGATTCGCAAAGACGGCTCGCTCTTCTGGGCGAACATCGTCATCACCGCCATCCGCGACCAGGCCAGCAATTTGCGCGGCTTCGCGAAGCTGACCCGCGACCTCACGGAACGCAAAAAGGTGGAAGCGATCCTGACCAATGCCAGAGCGGCCGCCGAGACGGCGAACCTGGCCAAATCCGACTTCCTCTCCAGCATGAGCCACGAGCTCCGCTCTCCGCTCAACGCCATCCTGGGCTTCGCGCAGCTCATGGAGTCCGAGTCGCCGCCGCCGACACCCTCGCAAGGCGAGAGCATCATCCAGATCCTCAACGCCGGCTGGTATCTCCTGGAACTGATCAACGAAGTGCTCGACCTGGCCACGATCGAGTCGGGAAAGCTTTCGATGTCGATCGAGCCGGTGCTGCTCGACGAGCTGCTGATGGAGTGTCACTCGATGGTGGAGCCGCTGGCGCAGCGCCGCAACCTGCGCATGCTCTTTCCTCGCAGCGACGCGCCGTATTGCGTCAACGCCGATCGGACGCGCATCAAGCAGGTTCTGATCAAC
The DNA here is from genome assembly GCA_030775085.1 of Acidobacteriota bacterium. Classification (GTDB taxonomy): domain Bacteria; phylum Acidobacteriota; class Thermoanaerobaculia; order Gp7-AA8; family Gp7-AA8; genus QHVT01. The sequence goes on from JALYJW010000001.1 coordinate 48,460, forward strand.
CTTCTGTCGAACGCGATCAAATACAACACGCCCGGCGGATCCGTCGCCGTCGACTGCAGCGCCAACACTGCCACGGGGCGAGTTCGCATCACCGTCACGGACACGGGAGCGGGCCTGCCGCCAGAGAAAGTTCTGCAGCTTTTCCAGCCCTTCAATCGTCTGGGGCAGGAGACCGGCGGCGTGGAGGGAACGGGCATAGGACTCGTGGTCAGCAAACGGCTCGTGGAGCTGATGAATGGTGTCATCGGCGTGGAGAGTACGGCCGGCATCGGAAGCACGTTCTGGCTGGAACTGCCATCGACCGCGCCGCTCACGATGCCTTCATCCATAGATCTGACTCCGCCGAACGAATCCTTCGAGGGCGCGCTCGAGGGCGTACGCACGCTCCTTTATGTCGAGGACAACCCGGCGAATTTGAAGCTGGTCGAACGACTGATCGGCCGCCGCAGCGATGTGCGCCTGCTGAGTGCGGTCGACGGTATCCGTGGAGTGGAGCTGGCGCGCAAACATTTGCCGGACGTGATCCTGATGGATATCAATCTATCCGGGATGAGCGGCCTCGACGCGCTGAAAATTCTCCGCGAGGACAAGACCACGGCACACATTCCGGTGGTCGCCCTCAGCGCCAATGCCATGCCGCGCGATATCCAGAAAGGGTTGGACGCGGGTTTCTTCCGTTATCTCACCAAGCCGATCAAAGTCGCCGAGTTCACGACTGCATTGAACGTAGCACTAGCCTTCGCAGATGAAACGCATGTCTCGACCAATTGAAGCGGGCTCGCCGAGGATCCTGATCGTCGATGATCAGCAGTCGAACGTACGTCTGCTCGAACACACGCTGCGGCGAGCGGGATACGCCGAGGTGAGCTCGACGGTCGAGCCGCGCGACGTCGCGGCCATGCACCTCGAGCATCGCTACGACCTGATCCTGCTCGACCTGCAGATGCCGGAGATGACGGGATTTCAGGTGATGGCGCAGCTGCAGGAAGTGCGGGCCTCGAACCCGGTAGCGATCCTGGTGCTCTCCGCGGATGCGACGCAGGCCAAGACCGCGCTCGAAGAAGGCGCGGACAGCTTCATGGGCAAACCGTTCCGCCTTCCCGACGTTGTGGAGCGGATCCAGTCGATGCTCAAGATTCAAGGCGGCCCATGACGAACGAGTCTTCAACAGACGGCTACGTGATTGCCCGGAACAACGTGAAGGTTTTCGGAAAGGGAACGCGGCCGATGCTCTTCGCACACGGCTTCGGGTGCGATCAGAACATGTGGCGGCTGATCACGCCCGCCTTCGAGGATGACTACCGGATCGTTCTTTTCGACTATGTCGGCGCCGGGAAGTCGGATCTCTCGGCCTATGACGAGAAGCGCTACGCCACCCTCGACGGGTATGCCCGGGACGTGTTGGAAATCTGCTCCGCACTCGATCTGGAGGACGTGATCTTCGTCGGGCACTCGGTGAGCAGCATGATCGGCGTGCTCGCGGCCGCAAAGGAGCCGCAGCGTTTCAGCCGGCTGCTGATGATCGGGCCATCGCCCCGCTACGTGAATGACGCCGAATACGTGGGCGGGTTCGAGCGGAAAGACCTGGAGGGACTCCTCGATCTGATGGACCGCAACTACATTGGCTGGGCCAGCTTTCTAGCACCGGTGATCATGAAAAACGATGACCGTCCCGAGCTCGGTCACGAGCTTCAGGAGAGCTTTTGCTCCACCGATCCAAAGATCGCCCGCCGCTTCGCGGAGGCGACGTTCTTCGCGGACAATCGGAGTGATCTCGCCGGTGTTGAGGTACCTTCGCTCATCATGCAGTGTTCGGAGGACGCGATCGCACCGCTCGAAGTCGGCACGTATCTTCAGAGAACGATGCCGAACAGCACTCTCCGAATCATGAGGGCAACGGGCCACTGCCCCCACCTCAGTCATCCTGAAGAGACCATCGAGGTGATGAAAGGGTACCTGGCAGCATAAGGCCGGGCTTCACGCCGCGCATGTCACTGCAGATCACCGACTTGTTGCTCGATGCTGCGCCGTGCGGGTACCTCTCGCTCGCCGACGACGGGACGATGGTCGCCGTCAATACCACGCTGACCTTGATGCTCGGCTACAAACGCGTCGAGCTGGAGGGTTGGCATGTGCAGAGGATCCTGCCGCCCGGCGCTCGAATCTTCTACGACACGCACGTCTTTCCCATCCTGCGGATGCACGGAAAAGCCGAGGAGATTTACATCGCGTTGCGCAGTCGCGATGGCGACGACATTCCGATGCTGATGAATGCCATCCGCCGTGAGCGCGATGGCCGGTTCATCAGCGATGCCGTCTTCGTGCGGATGATCCAGCGCCATGCATACGAGGACCAGTTGCTGCAGGCCCGCCGCACCGCCGAGGAGGCTAGCGCGGCAAAGGCGAAATTCCTCTCGATGATGTCGCACGACCTCCGTACGCCCCTGACGGCGATCTCCGGACTGGCCGAGCTCCTTCTGACCGGTTTCCATGGACCGGTGACGCGAGTTCAGGAGGAGGAGCTCCGGCACATCCGCGGCGCGGCGCGCGAGCTCGGCCAGTTGCTCGACGACATTCTCTCGTTCGTTCAGCTCGATTCCGGCAAGGTCAAAGTGCATCAGGCGGACGTCGCCGTGGCCGATGCCGTAGCGCGCGCGCAGTTGCTCATGCGCTTCCACGCGCAGCAGAGTGATCTGTCGCTCCTGTGTGCCTGCGATGAGGGCGACGTCGTTTCCGCCGACCCCGACCGGCTCCAGCAGATTCTTCTCAACCTCCTGACGAACGCACTGAAGTTCACGCCGCCAGGTGGCAGCGTGACCATCTCCTCGGAACACCGCGACGACAGGGTGCTGATTCACGTGCGCGATACCGGCGTCGGGATCGAATCCGGGCAGCTCGAGAAGATCTTCGACGCCTTCGTCCAGCTCGAACCTCCACAGGACGAAACACAGCGCGGCGTCGGTCTCGGTCTTGCAATCTGCCGTGAGCTGGCGCGCGCAATGGGCGGCGATGTGACCGCCGCCAGCACACCCGGCGTGGGATCGGTATTCACGATCGACCTTCCCGCCGCGCTGAACAAGACCGTAGCGTAACGCGCGTTGTTCGATCGAAGAGCCGCCAAAGGCGGCCCTTCGATCAGGCTGAAGTTGGCTGTTCAAAGATGGCGGGCCAGGAGATCGGCGACTGTTCATCTCGCGGGACATGGCGTGCGTCTGCAGAAGCGCAACCACGGAAGCGGAGTGAGATGCTCGACGCTCTCGACGCGAGTCAGGGAGGGCATGGATGGCGCCCATATCACGCATCGAAGTGAAGTCGTCGACGCGCCGAGGATCACGTGCCGATTCGCCGACGACAAGATCTACACGCGCGACCTGCTGGCTTACCCGCCGCTTCCATTTTTAGGGCGACCAGATCACCACTACCAATCAGACTCCTGCCACCGGCGCGCAACTCGATGTTGTCCGCGTACACGAACGCGTGCCCGCATTGGCAGGAATCGAGCGACGTGCTGAAAGGTATCCTGACCCACCGTCATCAGCGGCGCTCCGGATCGGCGGCGCGTGGCGCGCCGTCCAACGCGACCTGCTGCACGCCCCGGCCACTCGGCATCCCCGCGACATGGGCGCATTCACAGTGCTCGGCGGATCGAAGGTGACTGCAGATGCAAAACTGTCCGCATTCGACAACAAGAGCGTGAGACGCTAGTCCCGTCACGGTCGTTGAACTTCGAATTGCAATCTAAGCCGAATTGCAATCTAGGCCAATGCATCGATTATCGCCGCCAAGCGCCAGAGCCAGCTTGGCGACGGTGGTATTCAATCGTTCCGCTGCGCGCGACAGTCATCATCCGGCGAAAGCGCTCGGGCGGGATTGTTTGGGCGCGACCTGGCTGTGAATCCCAATAGAGCTCGCCGAACAACGCGTTGAGATTGTCATCGAAGTCGAACTCGAGAATCCTGCCGGACTCCCTTCGAACAATCTGCGCGAAACGGTGTCTCACAGCTGGATCGACGATATCGTGCGACACCCACTTGCGATACTGCTGCGCGAGCTTGTCTCCGAATCGCCGCGACTCCATCAATACCAAGCCGATGGCGTACTCAAGCTGAACCCAGGTGAGAGCTGGCACGCGCCGGTGTGTGAACGTGTTCTGTACGTGCGCGTAGGTGAGGCGTACCAGAGTGTCAATCTCGGGCTGCGAGAACGGACCTTTTCCGAGGCCGAAAATGTCATCCCAGCGGTTCGACACGTCGAGTGCGAAAACGAGACGTGCCAGCAGCGCGGCGAACTCCTCGCCGTACACATGGGGCGACATTTGATCCGGGTCATTCGAGTCGAACCATGCACCGGTCAACGAGATGACGAAGCGGTGCCACTCACCGCCGAAGCCATGGTGGTAGACCACGAGATCCGCAAAGCGGTCACCGAGCGTGAGGTACTCGGCATCCGTCGTTTCCCGCGTACGACCGTCTGGGCCGCGTGTATCGAAGACAATCCGCGCCACCCGTTTGTAGAACCAGTAAACACCGACTTCATGCCAGAGGTCGGGCACCACCAACGGCAAGGCGAACAGATGCCGCGCCGGAATGCGCACGATCCCCATCGATGGCATGCTCATGATTTTCGGGACCGAGTCGTACATCGTGCAGAACAACGGCGGTACCCATCCACCATTGACTGATGTGGCGAAATCATTCATCAAGGCATCGGCGAGAAACAGGAATTTCTGCACGCTGCCGCGATACACCACGTTGCGATCGTTCTGCATCAACATTTCTTCGAACGAGGCAACTGTGCGCTGTCTTAGGACACGTTCGGAGAATAGATGCCAGAGCGATAACTCGTAAACCCTCCGCTCGATTTGTAGATGGTTGCGTCTGATGGAAGCGATGAGATGGTTCGGGTCGCTCTTTCCTGAAGCCAGATCGGCATCGAGCTTCTCGCGAGCGGTGTGCTGAACGTCGAGAATTCCGCTCAGTCTGGTGAGTGCGATCTGTGCGCTCGGAATCGCCTGCGACATGTCGCAGCAGCACATCTCGTCGCTGGCCGTGGACTTAAACAGGAAGAGGGCATTCACAATCGACTGACGCAGTTCGGCGGGAATCCAATCAGAGATAGCCGGACCGGGACCGTGAGCGTTATTGACACATCCGCAACGCTCGGGGAAGGTATCGTTCGTCTCGAAGACGGTCGTTTGGCTTCGATCCACTTCCCCGGGCTCCAGGAATACGAGATGTGTTTCGAGCTTCTGAATTCTGTGTGGCGCCCCGCCGGTGGTTGTCGGTTTCCCGGCGCGGTACATCAGTTCCAGATTGTGCTTGAGAACGTCGGTAACCGGCTCTCGTGCGAAGACGACGAAATCCGACTTGCCGTCGATGAGCCGTACCTCCACGGCATCGTTATCATGGCGCCTTGATGTCAAGTCAATGGCTTCGGAGATGTTCCCGGGCTCAGACCGAACAAAAATGACCGGCTTCGCTTCGGGCAGCGCCGGCGGCTCGAACGTCGACGGATCGTTAGGCCAGCGATAACCGAGCAGTGTCATCGTTCGCGCAAATACCGAACGCCGGTCGTTCTCCCCCGGTCCGACGACGCAGCCTTCATGAATGTCCACAAGGAACTGTGTGAACGCCCGCAAGTTCGCGGGGTCGAATGCGCCGTCGACGATGAAATCTGCCCAACCGAGACCCATATGAACTTCGGCGACACAACCTGCGCTGATTAGGCGATCGCGCACATAGCCGATGATGTATTGCTCGTCACGTGCCTTGGCCTGTGCGTAGAACATCCGGCGCACTCTGAGATGCATCGTGAATCTCATGAATGGCTGCGTGAAGTTGTCGATATTGCCGATGTGATGGCAAGGGACGGAGAAGATGTAATTCAGGACGTGCGCGTTGGACTCGTTCGTCGGATACGGCGTCTGCAGAATGCGAGTCAGCTCGTCACCGACATCGAACTGCGCAAGAAGGTCCGCTTGCCCGACGAGGTAGGTCAATTCCCTTAGAAAGACACCCTGCCCCAGTTTCAGGTTTCTGAGAAGGTCGACCTCTTTCGGGAACGATCCCAAAGGAAGCACCACGTACGCGCTCGCGATTCCTCGGTTTTCGAGTCTGATCGAGGCTGCACGCGATCGTGGCCGCAACAATCCCTACCTCCGAAAATGTGGTTAATGGAATGAAACCCAAATGGAAGGCGGGGAAGGTACCACAAAGAACCGCGGCGCACCAACGACATACGCCGGGTAAGAGCAAGCTAGGCGGGGATGCTGCGGCCGGTTAGTTGCGGCCGCGTTTGAGCAGATGGCGGACTTTCTTTTCGAAATCCGGGATGCGGACTTCCTGACTTCTGGCGGGGTGGAAGGCGAGAGTCGATTCGCCGGTGTCGACGAGGGTGGATTTTCCAGTGCCTACGCGAGCGTGTGTAATCGGTGCGCCGGGATCCATGTCCACCAGCGGATCGGGATGCCCGCCGAGCTCGCGGCCGTGTCGATCGAACCTAATGACCGGTTTCTTTTTTTGCATCGCGAATCATCCTCCGAGCGGCCCTTGCGACGAGGCGCAACACCATACTCCACTCACGCGCTCAGGGGCAAGGTACGCAATTGACGTGACAAGATAACCGCGCCTCCGCCCGGCTGGAGTCTGATTCCGCCTGCGGATGGGTACGCCAACTTGTCGATATCGGTACGAAACCGTTGAACCAACGGTTGACGCAAGCAGCGGAGAGCGTCGGAAATTCCGATTCTGCCCGGTCATCACGGCTCTTTGTGGCGGAATTGTACCAGCTACCGAGTCGGACAACCACATTTTGGTGGCGCAAGGAGTCGTCGCCGTCAGGCGGAGGATGGAGCAAGGCGAGGATGCTCTTCTCATCGGGGATTTCTCCTTCATGGACACGATCGGGCCGGGATGAAAGCTTCGCAGCGACGCGTGTCGTCTACCAATGTGACAGTCCTCACCCGTTGGTGTACCGCGCCCACCCGGCAGGGTAGCCCCATCATGCCGTCGCCACAACATTGCTCTCGCCGAAACACTGCATCCAAATGCGCGGAACGTCAGACCAAAGGAGGGTCTTGCAAACGAGGCGCTGGACTCGATGAAGTTCACCGGGCGCGATCCGAAAAGGGGCGTTGCTGTTCGTTGAGGGGGAACAGCCTCACTGCGACCGGTGGCATCATCGCATTTGCGTTGGAGTAGATGGGGTAGAGTGCGCGGGCCGTTCGTTCAGGCGCGGCACCCTTTCGATCATCACACCGAATCTTTGCTGCCCGCATGAGCTGACGCAACAACGATGTGAGGAGATTGCAGATGAACATCAATGACATTCTTGGCCAGATGGGCGGCCTCCAGTCGATCGCGCAGGAGCTTGGCGTCAGCGAGAGCCAGGCCAGGAGCGGTGCCGCGGCCCTGCTGCCGGCAATCCTCGGCGGGTTCAAGAAGCAGACTCAATCCTCGGGCCTCGACGGGCTCGGTGGGTTGCTCGGCCAACTCGGAGGCGGAGGCCTGCTCGACAACGTCCTGTCACCCGAACCGACGGACGTCGGCCGCGGCAACGATGTCCTCGGTCAGATCTTCGGCTCGAAAGACGTGAGTCGCACGGTCGCGCAGGATGCGGCGTCGAAATCAGGCCTCAGTCCGTCGATCCTCAAGAAGATGCTTCCGATCCTGGCGATGCTCGTCGCCGGCTACATGGCAAAACAGACCGGCGGAAGCAATGCCTCGCCCTCCGCGGATGGTGGCGGCGGTTTGCTCGGTGGTCTCCTCGGAGGCCTGTTGGGCGGCGGAAGCAGCAGCGCCGGCGGTGCCACGCAAGGCGGCGGCGGGATCGCCTCGATGCTCGACTTGAACGGCGACGGCAATCCGCTGGACGACATTCTGCAGATGGCCGGCAAGGCCATGCGCTAGCTGGACGCTCGAGCGGCGTCAGCCGGTCGAGCGTCCAGAGCAGCGCGATGGACACCGTGATGCAGTCGTAGCGACAGCCACTACTCGTCTCAAACCGATACCGCGCTCAGTTCGCTTCGCAGACCGGTGTCAGTTGCACATTCAGCTCGGAAACTACGCCGCGCGTGAGCGTTACCTTGCCGAACGATGGGCTGTCGGAAAGCTTGCACGCACCCTGCGCCTGGTCTCGGACGATCACCACGTCGAACGGCCCGCCAGCCGGCAGGCGACCGTTGACATGGAAGGAGCATTGTCCGGAGGAGATGGTGCCCGTGGCCCGGCTCGAAGCGATGCTCGTCAGCGCCCGCTCCCCGACGTGCAGGATGCCGACGTGGACCGACAGGTCGTTGCACGTCAACTGCTGGAGCTGAGTCGGAAGGGCACCGACCGTGATCGTTCCCTGAACGCCCGTTCCCTTCGCCGCGCGCGCTGACTTATGCGGCTTAACGATCTTGACCGAAGAGTCATCCGCGCCGAACACCGCGCCCGCGACCAGGAGGCTTGCCATGATGAGTGACAGTCTGAACTTCATTGTGTTTCTCCTTGGGTGTTGAAAATAGTACGAACGTTCGTTTAAGTCAAGACAAGAACTATGCGGAAATCCACTTCAGGCCGAGAAGTCCGACGCTTCGAGGCTATTCCTTTTGGTCGGTCAGCATTCGCTTGGATCGAACGGGCTACTGGGGCCGCTGCGAGACTAATGGTTCAGGACCGTCGTGCAGCTGGCGAAAAACGGGCGAAGGAGCTCGCTACTGGATGGGCAGCGCCTTCACATCCACTGCGTCGGTGGAGCGAGTTTGTAATGGCGTCAGATGAGGAGCGTCTCCGCAGCGATCTCGAACGGGCGCGTTGGTTCGTTCCGCCCTGTAGCCACAGTTCAGTCCGCATGCGACAATCGCCCGGCAAATCAAACTCATGGTGACGCTGGGGAAGAAGCTGCGGGTTTTCTCGACGCGCGATGTGCTGCGCCATCCGGCGTGGCGGCCACTGCCTGTCGCGCGTGAAAGCTTCTCGAGCGGGAAGCGTCGCCGGTGATCGCGCCCTCCACCCGCCTGGGACCCTACGAGATCATTGCCCGCATCGGAGCGGGCGGTATGGGCGAAGTATGGCGTGCCCGCGACACTCGCATCGGGCGCGACGTCGCCGTCAAGATCCTGCCGCCGGAATTCGCCTCCAGCGCCGATCGGCTTCATCGTTTCGAGCAGGAAGCCCGCGCCGCAGGTGGACTGAATCACCCCAATCTCGTGACGATTCACGATCTCGGCACCGACAACGGTGTGCCCTACATCGTGATGGAGCTGCTCGAGGGGGAGACTCTGCGTGAACGGATCGGTACCGACGGCACGCCCCGCATTCCCATTCGCAAGGCCATCGACATGTCCGTCCAGATCGCCAACGGTCTGGCTGCCGCGCACGAGCGCGGAATCGTGCATCGTGATCTCAAGCCGGAGAACATCTTCGTCACACCCGACGGCCGTGTGAAGATCCTCGACTTCGGTCTCGCGAAACTCACTGCCGTCGAGAGCATGAACGACGACAGCCCTACCCAGCAGCGAGATACCTCACCCGGAACTGTCCTCGGGACCGTCGGATATATGTCACCCGAGCAGGTTCGCGGGCAGGATGTGGATCACCGCACGGATGTATTCGCGTTTGGAGCGATCCTCTACGAGATGCTCAGCGGTAATCGCGCGTTTCGCCGCGACTCCTCCGTCGAGACGATGAATGCGATTCTCAATGACGATCCGCCGGAGATGTCGTCGTCAACCTCGCACTCCGTACCCGCAGTCAGCCGGATCGTTCTCCGCTGTCTGGAAAAGAGTCGTGGGGAACGGTTTCAGTCGGCGCGTGATCTGGCGTTTGCGCTCGACGCGGCAGGTGGCAGCAGCAGCCAGAGCGTCGTTACGGCCTCTACGCCCGTGGCGCAACCGGCCTCGAGATGGCGCACCGTCTCCATGGGAATCGCAACACTGATCGCGGTGATCGCGATCGGCGCAGCGTATTTGATCGGTCGCGCGAGCTCGATCTCTCCTCCGTCGCCGAAATTCACGCAACTCACGTTCGCGTCAGGATCGGAGACCCAGCCGGCGATCTCTCCCAATGGCGAGAATTTCGCCTTCGTCCGGGACGGCGACATCTATCTGCAGCGCACCGACGCGCGCAATGCGATCAACCTGACCAGGAGCCCGGATGTGCAGGAACGGGCCCCAGCCTTCTCTCACGATGGACGACACATTGCGTTCAATACCGAAAGCGGCATTTTCGTCATGGGGGCGACGGGTGAGTCGGTTCGCCGCCTGACCAATATCGGGTTCGATCCGACCTGGTCGCCGGATGGAAAACGGATTGCCTTCACCCGCAATGAAGGAGCTGAGGATCCACGCGCGCGGAACACGAATGACAACCCGCTCCTGGTGGTCGATGTCGCGGGAGGAGCTCCAAGAACGCTCGTGGCGACTGACGCGATGCAGCCGCGCTGGTCCCCCGACGGACAACGGATCGCGTACTGGACGAGCGACGCATCGGGGCGGCGCGACGTCTATACGGTGTCCGCTGCGGGCGGAGAGGAAACCATCGTGGCGGTGACTTCAGACGCACCGCTCGACTGGAGTCCGGCATGGTCACCCGACTCGCGCTGGCTCTATTTCTCGAGTGATCGGAGCGGGACCATGACTTTGTGGCGAGTCCGCATCGACAGCAAGACCGGGCGGCTGAAGGGCGAGCCGCAGATGATCGCGGCTCCGGCCCCAGCTGCGGGCTGGATTGCGGTGTCGGGAGACGGACGCAATCTCGTCTTCGAAGCGATCACGCACTCGTCCACCGTACGCACGGCCCGCTTTGACGCCGCATCGTCGCAACTGTTGGCGTCGGACACTCCCATTCTCGATGGCGCCATGCTCGTCCGAAGCGCCTCTCCGTCGCCCGATGGCTCACTCGTCGCCTTCACCACCCACGGGCATGAGGAGCTGTATGTGATGCGAAGCGACGGCAGCGACATTCGGCAATTGACGAACGACGATGCGCGCGACCGCGGCCCGGCCTGGACTCCGGATGGAAGGATTACGTTCTACTCGGCACGGGCCGGCAGCTATCAGATGTGGTCGATCCGCCCTGACGGCAGCGGAGCGACGCAGCACACGAATCTCCCGAATAAGGTCTTCCCAAACTTTCCAATCGTCTCACCAGACGGAAAGCGCGTGGCGGCTTCGGCAGTGGATAGAGGAGCCTGGATCAGCGATCTGACGGACTCGATCATCACGAAAGTCGACCTTCTTCCGCCACTGCCGGATGGTGGGGCGTTCTGGCCGCAGTCGTGGTCCCCGGACGGGCTGCGGATCGCCGGACCGAGGTGGATCTCGATCCCCGGCATCTACGTCTATTCAGTGTCCGAGAAGACCTATAAGAAGGTCTCCGACGATGGCTTGCGGACGGCCTGGGTGGACGACCGCCGCCTCCTTCTGCATGCCACCGACGCTGCGGGTCCTCGACATCGTGCTGGTCTTGGCGGCGGAAAGACCACGCTGCTCGACACGGTCAGCGGTGAGCGCCGCGAGGTGCGCATCGGGCCGGTGTCGCCCATTGCTTCGACCTGTACAGGCGTACATTGCGTCTTCGTCTCGAATCAGACGGACAGCAATATCTGGATGGCCACGCTGGGGAGTGAAGAGTAGACGCGAGTTCGCGTTCCCTCGAGATGTTGCTACACGCTCTGACCTCGTCACAGCGCATCCATTGTCCATCTCCACTGGGTCTACTTCGTCCGATATGTCCATCTCCACTCGTCCATTGTCCATCCGGGCGTGAGTCGAGGGTTGGCAACTATGCGGGTGTCGAGAAGGGTGGCCACCCGGTCTCGCGTAGAGCGAGCGGGTTCCCGGATTGGAAACCCGCCCGGCCCCTTCACTTTGCCGAATTCATATACCGCAGCAGCTCGCTGTCGGTCGACAGCAGCAGCAGCGTGTCCGCGTCGAAACTCTCCTTGAGAGTGCTCATGGATTTGAGGAATCGGTAGAAGTCGGGATCGCGGTTGTACGCGGCCGCATAGATATCCGCAGCCTGGGCATCGGCCTTGCCGCGAATCTCCTGGGCCTGGCGATAGGCCTCCGACTCGATGACCCGCATCTCTCGCTCTTTCTCTCCCGCAATCCGCGCAGCCTCGCCCGCTCCCTCGGAGCGATACCGTTCCGCGATCCGCTTCCGCTCGGAGATCATCCGGGCGTAGACCTCCTGCCGCACGGCGTCGACGTAGTTGATCTGCTTGATCCGGAAGTCGAGGATCTCGATGCCGAGGTCCCCCGTCCGCCGCCGGGCGTTGCGAAGGACTTCCTGGGTGAGCTTCTCGCGGCCAAACTCCACTCTCTCCGCGGCCTCGGGCTGACTCAGCTCCGCGACGTCTTCGGCGACGACGAAGGGCCGGTTCGTGGAGCGAACGATGTCGATCAGCTCGTGTTTGGCAATCGTGTTTCGCGTCTCGCCGTCCAGGATGTCGTCGAGCCGCGATTGCGCACCATTTTCGTCGCGCAGGCGCTGGAAGAAGAGAAGCGGATCGGTAATCCGCCACCGGGCGTAGGAGTCGACCCAGATGAAACGCTTGTCCTTGGTGGGAATCTGGTTCGGGTCGCCGTCCCATTCGAGAAAACGCTTCTCGAACGCGTGCACCGTCTGCACGAACGGCGTCTTGATCTTCAGACCAGGCGTCGTGATCGGTTTTCCGACCGGCTTGCCGAATTGAGTGATGACCACCTGTTCCGGTTCCGCGACGACGTACAGGGCGCTGGACAGCACGGCCAGGACGAACAACACGACCACGCCGAGGATGGCGAACCTCATCTCCCTCATGGCTTCACCGCCGGCTGATTCTGCAGGGGAAGGAGGGGCAGGATTCCCTTGAGGTTCTCATCCAACACGACCTTCCGTTTCACCTTTGGATAAATTTCTCCCATCGTCTCGAGGTACATCCGGCGCCTCGTCACTTCGGGCGCCCGCTGATACGCGGCGTGCACCTGGGTGAAAAGCTCGGCGTCGCCGCGGGCCCGATTGACGCGATCGGTGGCGAAGCCCTGCGCCTGTTCGAGCGTTTGCAGCGCCTGGCCACGTGAGCGAGGGATGATCTGGTTGTAGTCCGCGCGCGCCTGGTTGATCAGCTTCTCGCGCTCCTGCTGCGCCTGGTTGACCTCGTTGAACGACGGCTTGACGGGATCGGGAGGGTTGACGTCCTGCAGCACGATCTGCTCGACCTTGATCCCGTTCTCGTATTGATCGCACAGCGCCTGCAGTCGCTGCTCGACCTCGGCGGCGATCTCCTGGCGACCCACGGTGAGCACTTCGTTCACGCTGCGGTCACCCACCACCTCGCGCATGACGGTCTCGTTCATGTCGCGGAACGTCTTCTGGACATTTCTCACCTTGAAGAGGAACTTGTACGGATCGCGGACCCGAAACTGCGCCGTCCACTCCACGATGGCCACGTTCAGGTCGCCGGTCAGCATCAGCGACTCGGCGCTGAGATCCTCGGCCGAATAGGTGGTCCGTGCCCCCGTCGTCGACTGAGTGCGGAAACCGAACTCCTCTTTCAACTGCCGTTCGACCGGCACCTTCACGACTCTCTCGATCGGAAACGGGAGCTTGAGGTGAAGCCCGGATGGCACCTGCCGCACGAACCGGCCGAACCGGAGCACCAGCCCCGCTTCCTCGGGTTCGATGGTGAACCATGTGGTGGAGAAAAACGCGACGACGACGACGATGAGCGCGATGCGCAACACCATCTGCGCCGGCACCTGCGGCGGCCTGAACTTACGAACGTTGGGCATCTCGAAATCCATCGGCATGAGACGGGCTCCTTGCTGGTACGGTTCGATCCTAACCTAACCGGTGCGCGACGGCCGGAATGAGCACTTGAGAAAGAGTCCGCGACCGCATAAGGTCGCGGCACGCTCATGCTTCTGGACGATTGCTACCGCCTCCTCGATGTCGACTCTCGCGCTTCTCTCGAGGAGGTGCAGCGCGCTCACCGGGACCTGGTGAAGGTCTGGCATCCCGACCGCTTCGGTCACGATCCCTCCCTGCGGCGCAAGGCGGAGGAGAAGTTGAAGACGATCAACGATGCTCGCGACACGATCCGCGCTGCGAGAGAGAGCGGATGGAGAGGCGGGAACACCGAGCCGGACGGGCGCCCCGCCAACAGTGCCTCGCACTGGCGCAACCAGATCCGAGTTCACGGAAGCTGGGCGACGACGTGCGTCCTGCTGGCGATCCTTTTCCTGCTCCGCCGTCCCACACCCGCGGGACTCGTGATCGCACTCATCCTGCTTGCAGCCGCGGTCGTGCTCATCCTGCGCATACGAGCGCCGCGGCGTGGTTAGACGGAATGGTGAGGTTCGGCGCCGAACATCTGATAGAGCCTGCCTTCTGCCGGCATAGAGGTTATCGCGACGCACTTTCGTTTTCGCGTCGATGAACGTCACCCGCTGCAGGCTCCGCGTCCGGCGATGAGAAAGCCGAGTCTCCGCTGCTGCCGCTCGCACGCATCGATGCACTGCTGCGCCGTTCCGGCGGCCGCACCGGCGAAGCCGGCGTTTACCGCTTCGGCGACATCGACTTCGATCTCGCGCGGATGGAAGTCCGGCGCGCAGGAGTCGCGGTCGATCTTTCCGAGCTCGAGCTGAACGTGCTGCGGTACCTGGTCGAGCACCGCCAGTCGGTCGTCACGCGCGACGAGCTGCTCGCGCGCGTCTGGAGACATGACGAGCCGCCGCTCACGCGCACCGTCGACGTGCGGATCGCGTCGATCCGCCAGAAGCTCGAATCGGATCCCGCGCGTCCACGCCTCATCGTCACGGTGCATGGCGTCGGCTATAAGTTCACAGCCGAATGACGCGACCGGGGAGGGCGGCATGCCCGCCGCTGCCAATGCTCGAGCACCGGTCGTATTCGTATCGATCCACCTGATCCTGATCGCCGTGCAGGTGGTGGGCAGCATCGGCATCCGCCGTCTATCGCCCGGCTGGAGATGATGCCACTCTCCCCCTGTCACAATAGTGTCTCTGGATTCCACAAGATCAGGATGAAAGGCTTGTAACCGGCACCCCACCAGACGTACCGGCGTAGGTATGACCTGTTGCGGATCTCACGGATCGCTTCTGCCACGTCACTCCAGCGCCTCGGAGCTGAGTTGTTCAAAACGAAGTCGACTGCTTCATCGTCGACGAGAGGGCCACCTACTCCCGAGTCCATGGCGATCGGTCGATACGGCGGTCGAACCTCCACGCGCGCGAATCTAGGCAGCGGCGACTGCGCTTCGAGCGCAAACCAAGCGACCGGGCACTCAGGACGGAGATCAAAGATGGTGGTGGCGAGCGGCGCACCCGCGAGTGTCGGAATCCCAAGATCCTGCGCGACCGATGCATATTCAAATAACTCTTCGTTGAGCTTGATTTCCACTGCGTGTGGAATGCCCACCAGCTTGGGGCGGCGCGCAAAGATCGCAGCGACCTGGACGCGACGGTCTGGCATCGACCACCGCGCTGACCGCGGAACCTTCTCGACGCAACCAGTAGAAAAGCGCGATGGCGTCGTTGCCCTTTTCCCTGCACGACGCAACGAGTCGTGGTACCAATAGATACTCGACCGAATGCTCCGAGCAGAAACCAATCGGCGTGTTCATGTAGGTCTAAGGCAGATTACGACGGCCACGTCTTCCGCAGTCGGTAGCCCCGCGACTTCTCGAACGTGATGAGCGCGCTGCGGTTCACGTCGAAGATCGGCAGGAAGGACGCGATGAAGGCCGCGGCTTCGCCGCTCGGGTCTGCAGGAATCACGAGGAGGGGAAGGTCGGTCGATTCCATCTTCCGAATGACGTCGAGCGCGCTGAAGCACCCTGACCGCCACGGGTGGGCGCCCGTAAGCGCCTCGTACATCACGACCCCGACGGCGAAGAGATCGGCTCGAATGTCCGGGTTCATGAGCCGGAATTGCTCGCGCGGTGCGTACCCGACCGTTCCCATGAAGCCCGGGAAATTTGCCGATGTGAGCGCGGTAAGGTCGAGGTGCCGCACGAGACCGAAGTCGATCACCCAGACTTTTCCGTCCGTCCCCACCATGATGTTCTCGGGCTTGATGTCGCGATGGACGAGACTTACGTTCTCGAAGTCGGCGCAAGCGTGCAAGAGCTTGCCCGCGAAGGTCACAACGTCCGGGAAAGACTGACTCGGCGTAGCGACGAGGACATCCCGAAACGTCAGTCCGTCGATGAACTCCTCAATGATGAAGTGGCGAACCTCCCCACCGACGGTCTGCTGCCCGTTGGCGAAAACCTGCGGCACATACGCAGAGTGAAGTTTCGTGACCGCGGCGATCTCTCGCTCAGTGCGACCGCTATCGTCAAGTGCCTTAATGACCTTCAGGACCGAGCGGTGCCCGTTCACCTCGCAGAGAAAAACCACCTTCTGCCCGCTGTCCTTAAGATGACGGACATTCGTGACAGTTGGGAACGCAGCTTGGACGCTTGCCTCGTCGATCATTCCGCGCGAGCACTCCAGAGCGAGTGAATCGTCCACTCATTTACGAGCCACGACCCATACGACGAGGGAATCGTCTGCCTCCGAGCAAGGAGCGGCACGCGTGTGCGACTTCCATCGAACGTCATGATGCCGATTCCGAGGCGCTCCGCGGCACCACGCGCTGCATCGGAGACGACCGTCTGAGGGAGGAGCATGTAGCTGTGCGACGCGAACCACGTATTTGCCGCCGCCTGGCGTAGACCTGACTGCCAATCCTTGATCTTCGCCTCGATCGCTACGATCTCCCGCGCAGCGAAAACGCTCGCCAGGCGGTTGCAGTACACGCGCTGCCGGAGCTCGCGAAGTAAGCCCGCCGCTTCGAGGCGTTGCAGCGAGGCGGCGCACCCCGAGCGCGAGAGCGACAGGTCGAACGCGAGTTCGTCACGCGCACTCCCGCGTACCTTGAAGAGATGGTGAATGATCTTGAGGTCGAGCGGGCGAAGCGCCATGCGCTCCGCCGAGAAAAGCACGTCCGTCTTGGATAGTGTGACCGAGACGATGTCGGGAAATCCCGTCGGGAGCTTCGGCTCTCGGAAAAAGAGGGACGGGGAAAAGTGCGCGCAGCGCAATGCTCCCTCGACCAACTCCCGTTCAGGCCCTGCGGTTGCCTTCCTTTCAGTGGGCGCCAGCATCGTTCCTCCCTGCCGTCAGCCGTGCGGCGCAGCTTGGACGATTCTAGCAGGAAAGAAATTCGTGCGATGGCGCACTACCTACCTAGACAAGACCTAGACAAAACGAAAACGGCGACCTTGACGGTCGCCGTAAGTCATTGAAAGATTGGTTGCGGGGACAGGATTTGAACCTGCGACCTTTGGGTTATGAGCCCAACGAGCTACCAGACTGCTCCACCCCGCGACAAGGTGTGTTTCGAAGCGGGCGGATGATCTCACCGGGGCCACTTCGCGTCAAGAATCCCTCACAACTGGTGGTGGGTGGGTTCTATTTCCGGGTGGTCGTGGTCTCCGCTTGTTTCGCGAGTTGGAGGGCGTTGCGGCGGTTGGGGGCGTCGCGGAGGACGAGTTGGAGCTCGGCGAGGGCCTGGTCGCGGTGGCCGGTTTCGAGGAGCATTTCGGCGAGTTGTTCTCGGGCCGGAATGATGGCGCCGGGGGTGACGGGGTGTTTGTCGGTGGATGCTTCGAGGTCGGTGGCGGCTTTGATGTGGCGGAGGGCTTCGTCGTTTTTGTTTTCGGCGCGCGCGAGCCATGCGGCTACGGCGAGGCGTTGGATTTCGACTTGGTCGGCCCAGTAGGTGTTTTTCTGGTCGAGCAGAATCTGGCGGATGGCGGCCAGCCGGCTCAGGGCTTCGCGGGCGATGGCGGGTTGTTCGGATCGCGCCGCGCCGATGCCTCGCGCGAAGTGGATGTTGGCTTCGGCGTAGGGGACTTTGTCCCACGACACGACTCCGGGCACGGTGAGTGCCGCGGCTTCTTTCCACTGCCGGCGTTCGAGCGTGTATCGCGCGGGGACGGCTCCGACGGCGTAGGCGGCGGCGAATTGGGCCGGGTTGTCGATCTTTTTGATGGCGGCGGTTTTGGCGACGAGTTTGTGCGCTTCGTCGATCTTGCCTTGCTGCAGGTAGGCGTAGACGAGGTAGTCGACGGCGTGGAGCTCGTCGAAGGCGGCCGCTCCGGGCATGAAGGTGGAGATGTAGTCCTGCGCTTTCTTGGCCGATGCGAGGTTCGATGCGATCGATTCGTCCCACAGGCCGAGGCGCGTGAAGATGTGCGAGGGCATGTGCAGCGCGTGCGGGGATCCGGGAGCAAGTTTGGCGTAGACGCGCGCGGCGGGAAGCGCCAGTTGCGCGAGCTCGGGATAGTCGAAGCTGTGAATGAGGTAGTGGGCGACGCCGGGATGCTCGGGCTCTTCGGGGAGCACGCGATTGAGGATCTCGGCGGCCTGTTTCTGGCGTGCGTAGGTTTTGTCGGTCGGCGGTGCGGTGCCGAGGAGAGCGAGCGCGTGGAAGATGGCCGCTTCGCGGTCTTTCGGATGATCGCGCTCCACCGCGCCGATCGCTTTTTCGTAGGCGGCCATGCGGGTCTTGTGATCGAGCTTGTCGGAGTCGGCGTAGTAGACGGCGATCGCGTCGATGAATGCTTTCTCGCGATCTGTTTTCGCGCCGATCTGTTTCGCTTTTTCCGCGGCTTGTTTGCCGGTTTTCAATTCGTCGGGAGTGGGCGGTGCCCAGATGGGATGGAGGTTGGACATGGCCACGCCCCACCAGGCCATGCCGCATGCAGGGTCGGCCGCCGCGGCTTTGCGGAACGATTTCTCCGCCTCGGCATACCAGAACGAATGGATCAGCGTGACGCCGCGATCGATGTCCTGTTGTGCCGCTTCGCTGCATGACGCGTGGATGCGCGCCTTGCCGATGTTTCCGAGCGCGTGCGCGGCGTGATCGTGATCGTCGTGAGAATGCTGCGCGAACAGCGTGAGGGGAGTGGCCAGAAGAATTGCGAGCAGTGTGCGCATGTGAGCCTCCTTACTTGGTGACAGTGGCGAGGATGACCGTGAGCAGGTCGGCGGGAACGTCTTCGATCTCGACGGCCATTGCGTGTTGTGCGATGCGGATGGTCTCGCGGTAGCTGGCGACGTAGGCGACGCAGGAGGGGCAGCGGGACAGGTGCCACTCGAAGCCGACGACGTGATCGGAAGCGAGCTCGCCGGCGACGTAGTCATCGAGAAAATCGATGAGCTCTTTGCAGGTGGGCGTCATGAATGGTTGTCCTTCATCGGTGCGTCCAACAACGTTCGCAGCGCCTGTCTTGCGCGGTGCAGCCTGATCTTGACGACGTTCTTCGTGGTGCCGAGGATTTCTGCGGTCTCGGCGGTGCTCATCTCTTCGATGTCGCGGAGCTGCAAAACGATACGGTAGGTCTCGGGAAGTTTGTCGATGGCTTTGCGGACGGCGGCGCGGAGCTCTTCGCGCTCGAGGACGCTGTCGGCGGATTCGGTCCAGGGCGTGCTGGGGAGGCGCTGGTGGCCGTCTTCGAGAAAGCGCGGGAGGTATTGCTCGATGTCTTCTTCGGGATGGCGCTTTTTCGTGCGGAGCTTCATGAGCGCGGCGTTGACGAGGATGCGATGGAGCCAGGTCGAGAGCGCTGAGCCCGACTCGAAGTTGCCGATGGATCGGTAGACGGCGACCATGGCGTCCTGCAGCGCGTCGCGGGCGTCTTCTTCATTGGCGAGGAAGCGTCGCGCCAGACGGAGGAGGCGCGGGCCGTATTCGCGCAGCAAGGTCTCGAACGCACCGGTGTCACCGGCCTTGAGGCCGGCGACGAGCGTTGCGTCGCGATCGGAGGCGGTGGTCATGCGCGGATCGGGATCAATGTGCCGCTCGTTCCCGCCGCGGCATCGGAGAGGAGAAATACGATGGTCTCTGACACGCGCTCGAGCGGGACGAGTTTCGCGGCGTCGTTGCTTTCGAGCATGGCCGGCGTGGCCAGTGAATCGGGCAAGACGGCGTTTGCGGTGATCCCGTTCGCGCGCTCCTCGGCGGCGAGGACTTGCACGAGCGCGTTGAGCGCGGACTTGGCGACGATGTAGGCCGCGTTGCCTCCAGCGATGTGGAGTGTGGCGAGGGAGCTGATGACGACGATGCGTCCGGGACGCGTCATGTGTGCGAGCGCGGCGCGCGCGGCGAGGAATGCAGCGGTGGTGTTGAGCGCGAGCATTTGCGACCAGAGGTCGAGCGAGGTTTCGCGCAGCGTTCCACCGGACCAGCCGCCGACGAGATGGACGAGTCCATAGATTTCGCCGATGTCGTCGAATGCTTTCCGCACCGAGTCTTCGCGGGTGAGATCGACTTGCGCGCGGCCGAGGACGGCGCAGTGGTAGTCGCGGGAAAGTCGCCGGACGACTTCAGTGCCGAGGCCGCCGGTGCCGCCGGTGATCGCCAACGTGCGCATCACAGGTGAGCTTAGTACAGCTCTTCGTTATCGCGAGAGCCGCCCCTCACCCTACCCTCTCCCCACCGCGATGAGGCTGCGGCGGGGAGAGGGGACTCGACGACGAGGTATTCTGGCGCGGATTTTTCTTGAGGCCGCTCCTGGATGACTTTCCTCAGGGTCCTTTTCTCATTTCTTCTCTTCGCCACTTCGGCTCGCGCCGCGACGCTCCCCGGCTTTCGGGTGGAGACGCTGGTGCGCGCGCAGGGTTTCGTCAGCTCGGTCGCGAGCGATTCGCAGGGAACGATCTACTTCACGACGACGAATGGATGGATGTATCGGATTGATGGGTCTGCTGGCGATAGCGCTCAGGCGACGCCGATCGCATCTCTACCAACACGCGCAGGCGGCAACGGCGGGCTCCTCGGCATGGCGCTGCTCGACGACGACACCGCGGTCGTTCATTACACGACCTGGAATGATGCCGGCGGGGGTATGGATAAGATCCTCGACGATGTGGTGTCGCGCGTCGATCTGAGCGACGGTGCGGAGACTGTGCTGCACACGTTCGTCTGCGACGTCGTGCATCGCGCGAACGGCGCGTCGTCGGAGCATCACGGCGGAAATCTGACGGTCGCGCCGGACGGCTCGGTGTTCGTGGGCATCGGCGAGTATGGCGCACACGCCATCGCGCAGCAGCCGGAATGGAACGGTGGAAAGATCTGGCGCATCGCACCGGACGGCAGTGCTACGCAATGGGCGCGGGGAATGCGCAATCCGTATGACCTGGCGTGGGATCCGGAACTGGAGCGCGTCGTCGTCGCGGACAACGGCGCGGATGGCGGCGATGAGATCCACATCGTCAGCGAGGGCGACAACTGCGGCTGGCCGGCAACGTACGGAAATCATCCGCCGATGCCCGGCGCCGTGGAGCCGGTGTATGTGTTCGAAGAGACTGTCGCGCCAACCGGCCTGGTGCGGCTCGACGGCGCGAATTCATTGCTGCGCCGAGGGTATCTCGTTGGCGCGTTCGTCACGCGGGCCATCTATTACTTCGCTGCGATCGGCGCCGAGGTCGAAGATCCGGTGGCGGTGCTGGACGACTTCGACGAGTTCGTGATCGACGTGACGCAAACGGCGAGCGGCGACATCGTGTTTGCCACGGCAGGTCCCGCGGGCACGGCGATCCATCGTCTGCACGTTCCGCTTCGCGGCGATTGCAACGGCGACGGACTGACCGACTCCCGTGATGTTTTGCCTCTCCTTCGCGAGATCAACGACGGATCTATGCGTCATCCGATGGTCGACGCGCAAGACGGGGCCTATGCCGGTTCGTGGGGCTGCGACGCGAACGCGGACGGGCTCATCGATGCGAGCGATCTCGATGCGTTGACTTCCCTGCTGCAGGGACGGCGGCGGGCAGTGCGACGGTAACGCGAGACACATCGTCCATCGCGGAGGCCAGGGAACCCTGTTTCGCTCACGCGCGAGACATGCGAAAAGCGGCATCGTCGCTGCAATGAGGGTCTTGATGAGTTATTTGAAGGAGGCTATCCCTATGAATCGTTCAGCGCATGTGGTCGCCCGTCCCGTGATCGCCCTCGCCATCGCTCTGTCGCTGATGGCGGGAGTGGCCGAGGCGCAGACCAAGGTGAATCCGGGCTGGAACATGTTCAGCGCGCAGCAGGACGTCGAGATCGGCGCGCAGTCGGCGGCCGAGGCGGAGCGCCAGTTGCCGCTGGTGCGCGATGCGGAAGTCGAAGCGTACGTGAATCGCATCGGCCAGAAGCTGGCGGCGAATGCGGGCGGACCGCAGTTCCAATACCGCTTCCGCGTCATCAACGCATCGGACATCAACGCCTTCGCGTTGCCCGGTGGGTTCATTTACCTGAATCGCGGCATCATCGAAAACTCGCGCAATGAAGGTGAAGTGGCGGGCGTGCTCGCGCACGAGATCGCGCACAGCGCCCTGCGACACGGAACGCATCAGGCTTCGAAAGCGTATGGCGCGCAGGCCGGCCTGCAGATCCTCGGCGGATTGCTGGGCGGCAAGGTCGGCAACAACACCGCGCAGATCCTGAACACCGTTGGCGGCGTCGGGCTCAACGCGCTCTTTCTGAAGTTCAGCCGCGAGCTCGAAACGCAGGCGGACGTGCGTGGCGCGCAGATCCTGGCGGCCAGCGGCTACACGCCCGCGGACATGGTGAGCTTCTTCAATCAACTGGCGAAGGTCGACAAGTCCAAGAAAACCACGTGGCTCTCGCACCATCCGGCGCCGCCGGATCGCCAGGCGCGCATCGAGAAGGAGCGTCAGTTGCTCCGCGTGACCTCTACGCCGACGCAGAACGTGGCGGCGCTCAACAATATCAAGAAAGAGTTGCGGAGCTACGGTCCGGCGCGGACGACTTCGCAGATCGCGCAGTCCTCGGGCAGCGGCGGCGGCAATCCTCCGATGACGAGCAGCGGCACGATCGGACAGGTGGAAGCTCCCTCCAGCTCGTTGCGGAAGTACACGAATCGGAACGGTGCGTATGCGGTTAATTACCCGTCGAACTGGCGCGTGTATGAGAGCGACGGTTTCGGTGTGACGATCGCCCCCGAAGGTGGAATCGGAAACGCGGGAGGCCGCACGGAAGTCGTGTACGGCCTGATCGTCAATCATTACGAGCCGTTCGGAAACTCGCCGCGCTCGTACCTGCGCGACGGGCGGAGCAAAGCCTCGGTGACGATGCAGGACGCGACGAACGATTTGATCGCGCAGATCCAGAAGAGCGGCCCGCATCTCCGTGTGGTCAGCGGCTCGGGGCAGCAGCTGAAAGTCGACGGGCGGACGGCCATGGCCGCCAGCCTGCGCGGCACGAACCCGAACACACGCATCAGTGAGCGCGTGACGGTGGTGACGCGCGCGCTGCCGGACGGACATTTGATCTACGTGCTGTTCGTGACGCCCGAGCAGGACGCGTCGCGCTATGGCCCGTTGCTGAACAACATCGTGGCCTCGATCGACGTGAACGATACGCACGCGCACTGAGTGAGTCGGCGGTCGGCAGTCGGCGGTCGGCAGTAGTAGAACCGACCGCCACACTGCTGGCCGCCGTCGTGCTTTTTCCACTGCCGACCGCCGACTGCCGACTGCCGACTTGTCCTCGGGATGACGGAGCCGGCAACGCCGGTTATGATCCGACCGGAGGACTCTCAAATGTACGATGAAATGATCGTCGGACCGATGCGGCAGGAGTTGACGCAGCTCGGGATCGAGGAGACGAGGACCGCGGCGGACGTTGATGCGGTTCTGGGTGAGAAGAAGGGGACGGTGCTGGTAGTCGTCAATTCCGTCTGCGGTTGCGCGGCCGGCATGGCCCGTCCTGCGGTGGCGATGGCGTCGGAGCACGAGACGCGTCCCGATCGGATGATCACGGTCTTCGCCGGCAACGATCGCGAGGCGACCGCCCGCGCACGCGAGTATTTCGCCGGCTACCGGCCATCGTCGCCGGCCATCGCGCTGATCAAGGATGGTCAGGTCGTGAAGATGCTGGAGCGGCACAACATCGAAGGCCGTCACGCGCACGACATCGCCGCGGAGCTCACGGCGGCGTTCGATCAGTACTGCAAGCAGCCGGTCGCGGTTTCGTAGACGCGTTGCGGTATCGATTCCGCACGTAAGGCGGCGGGAACCAACTCGCGGCTAGATTGTAATGTGCGTTTCATGGCATCCGTGTATTCACCACAGAGGACACAGAGATCACAGAGGGGATGCGGAGAAAGGCAATTCTGTGGTTTCTGAATGATTGCTTTTCTCCGCATCCCCTCTGTGTACTCTGTGAGCTCTGTGGTGAATACACGGGTGCGTTCGCGCAGGTTGAAGTCTTTCGCGCCAGTACGTCCCTACGCCCGCTTTCGTGGTCGCTTCTTCCCTTCCACCTTCATCACTGCGCCATCGACCGGGGCGTAGAACGAGCGGCCTCGTACGTTTTCGTCGACTTTGAGGCCGTGCTGGATGGGTGGGAAGGCGCGTTGCTCGCAGTCGGTGCGTTCGCAGAGGCGGCAGGTGGTGCCGATCGGGACGGCGGCGTCCATGTTGTCGAGGTCGTATCCGTCGGCGTAGACGAGTTTGCGCGCGTCTTTGACCGGGCAGCCGATGCCGACGGCCATGAGCGCGTCGCCTGAGGCGTAGCCGTAGCTCTTGCGAATCGTGCGCGCCACGCAGAAGTAGGCGGTTCCATCCGGCATCTTGGAAAACTGCGTGCGGATGCGGCCGGGTGTGAGGAAGGCCGCATGGACGTCCCATCGCGGGCAGGAGCCGGAGAAGCGGGCGAATCGGATTCCGGTGCCGCTGAAGCGCTTGGAGATGTTGCCGGCGATGTCGACGCGGACGAAGTGAAACGAGACGCCGGTCGCTCCCGGTTTGCGCAGCGTGGTCAGTCGATGGCAGACCTGTTCCCAACTGGCTGTGTAGTGGTGCTGCAGGAGCTCGATGTCGTACCGCACATCCTCGGCCATGCGAAAGAATTCGTCATAGGGCATGAGCAGAGCGCCGGCGAAATAGTTGGCCAGTGCCACGCGGCAGAGCTTCACCGATTCGGGCGTGTTGAGATTTTTCTGCGAGCGCTCGACGATGGCGTCGATGGCGCCGCTCGCTTCAATGAGTCCCAGTTGATGCGCAGCCTGGAACTGCCGGCTCCACGGTGACAACACCTGCGACAGATGCAGCGTGCGCGACTCGGTGTCGTAGCGACGGATGAAACCGCGATCGCGACTGACCGGCGTGAGCGCGACGTCGATGCGATGTCGATCGCGCAGATGCGTGACGATGGAGCGATAGATGTCGGAGCGGTCGAGCACCGCACGCCGCGCAATGTCTTCGGCGACTGATTCGAGCTCGGGGAAGTAGTTGAGATTCTCCTGGATGACATCCGAGGCCTCTTCGCTGGGGAGATGCACCGGATCGAGCCCCTGCATCACGCCGCCGTCGTACAACTGCGAGGCAAGATCGCGCATCGACTGCACGGACGAGCGGTAGGCGTGGAAGAGCGCGATGATCGCGCGCGCGGCAGCCGGGCTCTCGGCCAGCTCGCGCACATCGTTCGTCGTGACGGAATGCTCCTCGAGCAAAGGATCGGCGAACACTTCCTGGAGACTGTCGGCGATGCGCGCGTGCGAATCGTCGGCGAACGCGACCAGGTCGACGCGGAAAATCTGCGCGAGCTTCACGAGCAAGTGCGCGGGCAGCGGCCGCTGGTTGTGCTCGATGAGGTTGAGATAGCTCGGCGAAATGTCGAGTCGCGCCGCGAGCTGTACCTGCGTGAGCTGTTCCTTCCGCCGGAACCCGCGGACCTTGGGGCCGAGCTTCAGTGTGGGAGTCATGGATCCCTCCGAGGCGACGCCTTGGCACGGCCGTTTCAATGCGAAAGGGTGACGTGCATTCGCCTGCCACGAAACATTACACCTCTTTACAACTTTACAGAGTTACATTTACAGACATTTACCGGCTAACTGACTGTAGAGCCGTTGTTTGTTGACTATGGCAGGTTGCGTGCTCATGATCTTTACAGCATGACGGAGCTGGAAATCGTAACGACCGACATCGACGTCCGGGCTGAAGTTCGGCCCGAGTGGGACGAGATCCTTTCCGATGACGCGTTGGGCTTCGTGGCTGCGCTGCACAAGGAGTTCAATGCGCGGCGTCTGGAGTTGCTGGCCGCACGCGAAGCGCGCAAGACGCGGCTCGATGCCGGCGAGCTTCCTGGTTTTCTTCCCGAGACGGCGCAGATCCGCGAGAGCGAATGGACGGTCGCGCCGATCCCTTCCGATCTGCGCGACCGGCGTGTCGAGATCACCGGTCCCGTCGACCGGAAGATGATCATCAACGCGCTCAACTCCGGCGCGAACGTGTTCATGGCCGATTTCGAAGACGCGAACTCGCCGACGTGGGCGAATTGCATCGAAGGGCAGATCTATCTTCGCGACGCGGTCCGGCGCACGATCTCGTTCGAAAGCGGAACGAAGCAGTACAAGCTCAACGACACCATCGCCACTCTGCTGGTGCGTCCGCGCGGATGGCATCTCGTCGAGGCACATGTCGCCATCGACGGCGAGCCGGTCAGCGCCAGCATCTTCGACTTCGGTCTCTACTTCTTCCACAACGCGAAGGCTGCCATCGAGCGCGGGTCCGGTCCGTACTTCTATCTGCCGAAGATGGAGTCGCATCTCGAGGCGCGGCTCTGGAACGACATCTTCGTTCGCGCGCAGCAGGAGCTCGGCATTCCCGTCGGAACGATCCGGGCCACTGTTTTGGTGGAAACGATCCTGGCCGCGTTCGAGATGCACGAGATTCTCTGGGAGCTGCGCGATCACTCCGCAGGTCTCAATTGCGGCCGGTGGGATTACATCTTCTCGTTCATCAAGAAGTTCCGCGCGCGGCATGACTTCATCACGCCTGACCGCGGCTCGATCACGATGGACAAGGCTTTCCTGGCCGCGTACGTCGATCTGCTGATCGAGACCTGCCATCGCCGTGGCATCCACGCCATGGGCGGCATGGCCGCGCAGATCCCGATCAAAGACGATTCCGCCGCGAACGAAGCGGCCTTCGCAAAAGTCCGCGCGGATAAGCTGCGCGAAGTGAAGGCCGGCCACGACGGCACATGGGTCGCGCATCCGGGCATGGTGGCGCTGGCGAAGGAAGTGTTCGACGAGCACATGCCCCTGCAAGAGCAACGACCGAATCAGATTGCAGAGGGTAGAACGCAGAGGGCAGAAGTCACTGCCGACGATCTGCTGCGGTTACCCGAGGGCGTCGTTACGGAGAAGGGCGTCCGGCAAAACATCAACGTCGGGATTCTCTACCTCTCCGCGTGGCTCGGCGGCAGCGGCGCGGTGCCGCTGTACAACCTGATGGAAGACGCGGCCACGGCCGAGATCTCGCGCACGCAACTGTGGCAATGGATTCATCACGGCGCGAAACTCGACGACGGTCGCGTCATCGATGCCGATCTCTATCGCCGCATCCGCGACGAGGAGTTGGCGTCGATCCAAAGCAACGACCGCGTGGCCATCGCCGCGCGCATTTTCGATGAACTGATTCTGGCCGAGGAGCTGGCGGATTTCCTGACGCTCCCGGCCTATGACGAACTACTGCGACTGGAACAGGAGTGAACTGCATGGCCAGACTGAAAGAAGCTCGCGACCCGAACGTCCTGGAGAGAGATTGGGAATCGAACCCGCGCTGGAACGGCGTCACTCGCGATTACACAGCCGAGGACGTGCTGCGCCTGCGCGGCTCCATCGACATCCGCAACACGATTGCCGAGATGGGTGCCGAGCGGCTCTGGGATCTGCTCAACACGGAACCCTACGTGAACGCCCTCGGCGCGCTCACCGGCAATCAAGCCGTGCAGCAGGTGCGGGCTGGTCTCAAGGCCATCTATCTCTCCGGCTGGCAGGTTGCGGCGGACGCGAATCTGGCCGGGCACATGTATCCCGATCAGAGTCTCTATCCTTCGAACTCCGTGCCGCAGGTCGTGAAGCGGATCAATCAGGCATTGCAGCGTGCCGATCAGATCGACCACATGGAAGGCCGCAGCGGAACGCATTGGTTCGCGCCGATCATCGCCGATGCCGAGGCCGGGTTCGGCGGTGCGCTGAATGCGTTCGAGCTGATGAAGATGATGATCGAGGCCGGTGCTGCCGCCGTGCATTTCGAGGATCAGCTTGCATCCGAGAAAAAGTGCGGTCACCTCGGCGGGAAGGTACTCGTACCGACCCAGCAGTTCGTGCGCACGCTGGCCGCAGCGCGATTGGCGGCGGATGTGATGGGCGTCGACACGCTGGTCGTGGCACGCACCGACGCGCAGAGCGCGACGTTGATCACCAGCGACATCGACGAGCGCGATCGCGAGTTCATCACTGGCGAGCGGACAGCCGAGGGCTTCTATCGCCTTCGCAACGGCCTCGAGATGGCCATCGACCGTGCGATCTCGTATGCACCGTACGCCGATGTCCTTTGGTGCGAGACCTCCACTCCCGACATCGACGAAGCGCGCCAGTTCGCCGAGGGTGTGCATGCGAAGTACCCCGGCAAGCTGCTGGCGTACAACTGCTCGCCGTCGTTCAACTGGGCCAAGAAACTGTCCGCCGGCGAGATCGCGACCTTCCAGAAGGAGCTCGGCGCATTGGGCTACAAGTTCCAGTTCGTCACGCTGGCCGGTTTCCACGCGCTGAACTTCTCGATGTTCGAGCTGGCGCGGCAGTACCGCGAAGAAGGTATGAGCGCCTACTCGCGCCTGCAGCAGGCCGAATTCGCATCCGAGGAATTCGGCTACACCGCAACGCGCCATCAGCGCGAAGTCGGCACCGGCTACTTCGACGAAGTGGCCAAGGTAGTGAGCGCCGGCGAGTCATCGACGACCGCACTGGCCGGATCGACGGAAGCAGCTCAGTTCTAGGAGGACGCCATGGAAGAGATTCGTGCGTATCGCGCCGAAGAGGACGAACAGCGCCGCCTGAACGACGCCGAGCGCGTGGAGTACAGCGCCGCTCCGGATGACGAGGTTCCGTTTCACATCCCACGGGATTGACAGGTTCATAGATCTCCGCGCCGCAGCGCTTTGGAGTGCGGCGGCTTGCCGCCGCTTTTCGTAACGTGCCACGGAGCGGTATCTGCCACGCTACCCAAAGCGGCGGCAAGCCGCACGCACTCCAAAGCGCTGCGGCGCGGAGATCGCGTGGAATCCAATCCACCCCAACACCGTTCCGAACCGGCGCATGCGCAAACTCTTCGCAGTCATCGCTCTCGCCGCACTCCCTCTGTTCGCCGCCGAGAAGCCGGCGCCGCCCGCCGATCTGACGAATCCGCCTGCTGAGGCGGAGCGCAGTGAGGATGGTTTGGTGACGATGAAGCTCGCCGACGGCACGGGCACCACGCACATTGCCGCCGATGGGATCGCGAAGGTCCGCTACACGGTCTGGAAAGCCGATGGCACGCTCGTGCAGCACGTCGGGGCGCCGCAGTCGGTGATGCTCGGTGTGCTCAAGATGATTCCGGGCTGGGGAACGGCGGTGCAGAAAATGGTCGTCGGCGAGAAGCGCCGCGTGTGGATTCCGCAGGCGCTCGGTGGCGGGAAGATCAAGGATGGCGAGTCGCTGGTGATCGACACGGAGTTGCTGGAGATCATCGACTATCCAACGACGCCGGCCGACGTTGCCGCTCCACCCGCCGATGTCCAAACGACACCATCGGGATTGGCGTATCGCGTCCTGCGCGCCGGCACCGGCACCGAACATCCGAAGAGACGCAGCAGGGTCGAGGTCCACTACACCGGATGGAAGGTGGACGGGGAAAGGATCGACAGCTCTGTGCTCCGCGGTCAGACTTCGGAGTTCGGACTCGACGGCGTCATCCCCGGCTGGACCGAAGGGCTGCAGTTGATGGTCGAAGGGGAGAAGACCCGATTCTGGATTCCCGCGAAGCTCGCATACGCCGGGGACAAGAGGAAGCCGCAGGGGATGCTGGTATTCGATATCGAGCTGATCGACATCAAGTAAGCGCTCAAAACGCCATGTCGTGATCATCGAGGCCGAAGTAGTGGCCGAGCTCGTGGATCACGGTGTCGCGGATCTCGTGGACGGCGTTGCTGCGGGTCCGTGCGATGCGCATGATGGGGCCGCGGAAGATGGCGATCTGGTCGGGGAGCATCGGCAGCATGTCGTGCGTCCGGCGCGTGAGCGCCACGCCGCGATAGATGCCCAGCAGCTCTCCGCCCTCATCCTCGATCAGGTCGAGATCGTCGTCGGACGGTTCCTCTTCCACGACCACCGCCACGTTCTGCACCAGCTCCGCAAAGCGCGGAGGAAGGCTCTGCAAAGCCTCTTCGACGAGGCGCTCGAACTCACGCGGCGGGATCAGCATGTTGAAGAGTGAAGGGTGAAGGGTGAAGAGTGAAGGGCCCGTACTTCACCCTTCACTCTTCTTACTTCACTCTTCAAATCACCATCCCGGGATGATGTTGAATCCGTAAACCACCTCTTCGTCCGGCCGCTGGAACGGTTTGGCGGCGAAGACTTCGATGGGGATGTAGGCGAGCAGGATGCGCAGGCCGACGCCGACGCTGAAGACCGGCACGCGCTCGTCGGTGTTGGTCGCGTACGTCCAGTTCACTTCGTCGTCTTCGCTGTACGCGGCGCCGCCATCAGCGAAGGCGAAGATCTCCGTGGGGAGGAACGGTGCGTCGATGAGGCCGAACTCGCGGGTACCGAGCAGTGGTGCGCGCACCTCCGCGCTGGCGGCCACGATGCGCGTGCCGACGAGACGGTCGAAGACCGGGCAGTCGCCGCCGATGGAGGAGCCGCATTCCACCGGATCGATCGAGTAAGGATCGTAGCCGCGCATGACGGAGCCGCGTCCGAGATACAGCGGCGTCAGGCGAGGATCCTGGGCGCCGTCTCCGTAGCGGCCGTAGTGCAGGCCGCGCACGGCCAGCGTCACCGGACGTTTGAAGAAGTACTTCCGCCAATCGGCCAGCGCGGTCTGGAAATTCAGATCGCCCTGCAACGTCTCCACTTCATAGCGGTAGCGCGTGCCGTTGATCGGCGACATGAAGCCGTAGACGACGCTGTCTCCGACGAAAGCCGCCGAGGCTTTGGTGAAGTTGAGCACGAACGAGCCGTCCAGCGTTTCGCGTACGCGGTCGACGATGGTGTTGCCACTGACGAAGAACGTCTCGATTTCTTCTTTGAACGAATAGCGCTGGGCGCCGATCGCGCCTTCGAGGCGTCGCGTCGAGCTGAACGGATACTGCGCCAACCCACTGGCGTCGGTGATGAGCTGGATCTGGCGGAACTGATGGTAGATGTCGACCAACACGCCGTCGATCTCGCCGACCCCGCCGTATTGGACGAAGCCGGAGATCTGCGGCACGTGCAGAAGATCGGCACCCCAGTTCAGGCGGCTGGTCTGATTCAGATAGAACAGCTCACCGCCGAGTTGCTCGGTGAGGTTGGACGAGCCGCTGCCACCGCCGCCCTGGAATGTGAAGCCGACGTTGTGGCGCCCCAGGACATCGCTGAAGAACGCGGTGACGCTGCCGCCCGCGCCGAAGCCGAACTCACCCACGCCGACGCCGAGCGTCGGAGGTCCGAGATACGCCAGCCGAAGATCACTCTTGTATTCGCGCTCCGCGAAGTCGGTCGATGCCGGCGGCAGACCTTCCTCGGGACGCATGAGGTAACCGGTGATCTCCGAGCCGGTGCTGCGCAGCGGCGGCAGGAGCGCGGCGCGCGGCGCCGTGTTGTCGGCCATGGCCGGCAGAGCGTTTACGGGCTGCGACGGCGCCGTGGCCGGCAGCGAATAGATGTTGTAGTTGTCGTCCTCGAACACCGAGAAGGCGATCTCGCCCGTGCGCGACGCCACCGTCAGCGCGGGCGCCATGTCGGTGATGCCGGCGATGCCGGTGTGCAGTGCCGTCAGGCGCGAGATCGCTCCTTCCGGAACGCTGATGCGGTAGAGGTCCGCAACTCCTTCCGGGTTGGCGATGAAGTAAATCGACTTTCCGTCCGGCGCCCACTGCGGATTGATGTGCTTCGCGCCGCGGAACGCCTGGATCTCGCGGATCTGGCCCGTGCCGACGTCGATCGTGGCCAGACGCATGTTCGTGAACTTGAGTTGTTCGAGAATCGTTTCCGGGCCGCGATCGCTGATGAAAGCGATAGTGCGTCCGTCCGGCGACCAGGCCGGGTGCAGATCGGCGTACTTGTCGCTCGTCAAACGCCTCACCGTCTTCGACGCGATGTCGTACAGAAAGAGGTCGCTCACGCCCGTGGTCTGTCCGGCGATGGCGATGGTGCTGCCGTCCGGCGACCAGGCAATGTTGATGATGGCCTCGAGGTTGGGGACCTTCACGTGCTCGAGCCGGCGCGACTCGATGTCCACAAATGATAAGAAGTTGTCCCCTTTCGAGAACGTGACGAACGCCATACGCCTGCTGTCGGGTGACCAGCTGCCGGCCGATTCGATGAAGCGCAACGACTCGAAGTGCGCGTCGCGGTCAGACGAAACCAGCTTGCGGATGACCTGTCCGGTCTTCGCATCGGCCAGGTACATGTCGATCGAGAAGAGCTCGCGCGCGGAGAGAAACGCCAGATAGCGGCCGTCCGGGCTGAGCACCGGACCGATGTTGAGCTCATTCTGACCACGGCGGCGGCGCTTCCGTTTCTCGCCTTCTTTGCGCGGCTCGGGCGGCGTCGGTTTGCGTCCGATGGTGGGTGTGCCGAGATCCATCGTTCGCGCTTCGATGATGGGTGTGTAGAGCTCGCGCGCCGATTCGGCCCAGTCTGCGAAGAGCTGTTTGTGTCCGATGCCGAGGGCGCGCTCGACGCCATCCTCGGGACCGACGGTTCCGGCGGCCATGAAGTAGCGGACCACGGCTTCGTCGCCGAAGCGCGCGCCGATGTACGCCATGAGAGCCTGACCGTAGCGATAGGGGAAGTAGCGCGGATCGCGCGTCAGCTCGCGCAGATCAGGCATCGTGTCCTGGATCGTGGCGTCGCGGATCCACATCGACGTGAGCGGATCGACGCGGCCTTTGGAGAGGTACTCGGCCATGCCTTCCACGATCCAGAGCGGCAACGCTTCGAGCGCGAAGCGGCGTCGCTGGCGATTGGCGGTGGCGGCGATGTCGTACTGGAACACGTGAACGATCTCGTGACCGAGCACGTGATCGTTCTGCGCGTAGTCGCCGGTCAGCGGGAGCACGACACGGTTCATGAAGGCGTCGGTGAAGCCGCCCGTGCCCTCTCCGATCGTGCCGCCCGTGGTGGTGGTCTGGTGGAAGTCGGCCGAGTTCGCGTAGAGAACGATCGGCTTCTTCTTGAACGAGTGGTTGAAGACGCGCGAGAGCCGCGCGTACCAACGCTCGGACATGCGCGCGATGTCTTCGACGACGTCGGCTTCCTGCTCGTAGTAGTAGATGTCGAAGTGCTCGGTCTGGAGCACCTTGAAGTCGAACTGCTCCCATTGGACTTTGTTGCGCCCGAAGTACTGCGCCTGGGCGGTAGGAACAGCGAGGAGACTCAGGAGGAGTACAGACAGGACGACACGTACGATCACTCGCATCAAAACACCTCGACCTCTAATTGATCACCGGTTGGCCCCTCTGTGCAAGTTCGCTGCCCCGTTCGCTGTAAGGAAACTGCGAACGTTACGGACCCGTGAACGCGGGCGCGGACGTTGCTCTGCGTCTTTCATGCGTATTTCAGCCTTTCTGCTCACTTCGCTTCTGCTCAGTCACTCACTCAACGCCGATCTCATCGTTCCTCAGACCGCGGCGGCGCGGATCCTCGTTCCGGCGGCCGGCAACGCTGCCGGCGCCAACGGAACCTTCTTTCGCAGCGACATCCAGGTCGTGAATCTTCGCAACGCCGAGCAGCGCGTGCGGATGTTCTGGCTTCCGCAGGGCAGCAGCGGAGCGGCCATCGCGGCGCGTTCCGTCGACATTGGCGCGCTCAGCGGAATTGGATCGGAGGACTTCGTCGCCAGCGTGATGCTGCAGAGCGGCGTCGGCGGCATCGAGTTCGTCGGCGTGACCGAGACTGGTCAATTCGATCAGAACGCGCGGCTGCACGTCACCTCGCGCATCTGGACTCCGCGTCCGGACGGCGGCTCGGGCACGATGTCGCAGACGTTTCCGGCGCTGATCATGCCGGGAAGCACCGCACGGGTGAAGACCGCCTTCGGCCTCCGCCACAGCAGTCAATACCGCGTCAACGTCGGCATCACGAATCCCTCGGATACCGTCCATCTTTTTCGCGTGTCCGCGTTCTCGGTGACTGAGGTT
The DNA here is from genome assembly GCA_030775085.1 of Acidobacteriota bacterium. GTDB lineage: Bacteria > Acidobacteriota > Thermoanaerobaculia > Gp7-AA8 > Gp7-AA8 > QHVT01. The sequence continues at coordinate 82,677 of JALYJW010000001.1, forward strand.
GGCCAGGAGAACCCGCAGTTCGAAGTGACCGTGCAGCCGCGCTCGATCGAGCAGCGCGTCGTGAACGGCCTGATCGGCAACGGCACCGTGCAGGTCCTCATCGAGAACCTGACGGAGGGAACGGCGACCGATTGGCAAGGCTGGGCCTCGTCGATCGATAACCAGTCGGGCGACGCCTGGTCGCAGATCGCCTTCCCGGCTTCGCAGTAGCAACAGTAGGCAGTGCGCTTCGCTTGCAGTAGGCAGTAGGCAGGAGTAGAGACGTCGTTCGGTGTCTTGCTTCCGCTTCTGCTCCTGCCTACTGCCTACTGCCTACTGCATACTGCCTACTGATGGGCACGATCTTCTTCACCGGCTTCCCCGGTTTCCTCGGATCGGAGTTGTTGCCGCGCGTCGTGTCGCGCACCGATGACGTCGCGATCTGTCTGGTGCAGCCGAAGTTTCGCGCATTGGCCGAGGAACGGGCGCGGCAGATCGAGGCGTTGCATCCGGCGCTGGTCCATCGCATTCGCATCGTCGAAGGCGATCTGACGCAGCCGCTCGATCACGTGAATGCCGCGGATGTGCGCGAGATCTATCACCTCGCCGCGGTCTACGACCTGACCGTGCCGCGCGAATTGGGCATGCGCGTGAACGTCACCGGAACCACGCGCGTGCTCGACCTCGCCGAACGCGCGCCGGCGCTCGAGCGGATGCACTACGTCAGCACCTGTTACGTCAGCGGCCGGCATCATGGCGTCTTCCGGGAAGAGGATCTCGAGAAGGGCCGGCTCTTCAATAATTTCTACGAAGAAACGAAGCAGCTCGCGGAGATCGAAGTGCGCAAACGGATGACGCGCATTCCGATCACGGTCTACCGTCCATCGGTGGTGGTGGGAGACAGCGTCACCGGCGCCACGCAGAAATTCGACGGCCCGTACTTCGTAATGCAATGGCTCATGCGACAGCCGAAGCTGGCCGTGCTGCCGGTCGTGGGACGTCCGTCGCACTATCGCTTCAACGTCGTCCCCCGCGACTTCATGATCGCGGCGATGACGTATCTCAGCGGCCTGAAGACGAATGCCGGAGCCACGTACGCGCTCGCGGATCCGAACCCACTCACCGTCGACGAAACGATCGACGTGATCGCCGAGGCCACCGGCCGCACCGTGCTGCGCATCCCCATGACGAAGAGCATCGCCAAAGGCGCGCTGCAGTACGTTCCCGGCGTCTATCGTCTGATGCGCATCCCGCCCGCGGCCGTCGACTACTTCACGCACCCGACGACCTACGACACCACACGCGCCACCGCCGATCTGGTGGGCTCCGGAATTCGCGCGCCCGGTTTGCGTGAGTATGCCGGGAATCTCGTGGCGTTTGCACGCGCGCATCCGGAAATTGGATCCGCGGCGATGGTGTGAGGGGCGTGGACTGGTGGACGATGTGGACTTTGTGGACTTGGTGGACGAAGTGGACGACCCACTCAAATTGCTGCGTCCACTCAGTCCACAAAGTCCACTCAGTCCACTACGTCCACTCAGTCCACCGTCTTCTACTTCGCCGCCACCAACACCGGCGCGCCTTTCTGCTCCGGCGCGAGCACCTTCGCCAGTTGCACGTCGTGGCCGTAGATGTCTTCGAAGAAATGCACGTCGCCGTTCGCGGTGGCCGCGGCGGTGGCGTACATGATCGTGACGTTGATCGGGCGCTGGATCTTCACGTAGACGTCGTCTTTCTTGCCGCCGATCGCGGACTCGATCTTCTTCTTCGTCCATTCATCCTGGCCGCGCAGCGTCCATTCGGCGAGCGCCACCGGGTCTTCGACGCGGATGCAGCCGTGGCTGAAGTCGCGGCGCGTGCGCGAGAAGAGCGCCGGCTGCGGAGTCGAGTGCAGGTAGACGTTGTTTTCGTTCGGGAAGAGGAACTTCACCAGTCCGAGGGCATTCGAGGTGCCCGGCTTCTGGCGCACGCTCACCGCGCCCCTGGCCACACGGCGCGCGACCTCGGCGTCGACCGCCGAACCGAGCGAACGGCCCGAGTCGTCGACCAGTTCGTAATTGTTGCGCGCCAGATACGTCGCGTCGCGCTCCAGCTTCGGGGCGATCTCGCTGCGCTGAATGCTCGGCGGGACGCTCCAGTAGGGGCGGAACACGACGTGTTTGATGTCGCCGTCGAATACCGGCGTCTTGTGTCCGGCGGCCTTGCCGACCACTACGCGCATGGTCAGCTCTTCGCCGCTCTGCGCGTCGATCGCACGGAGCTTGAACTCGGGGATGTTCACGATCACCGCCGGCGCTTCCGGGTTCTCCGGAATCCAGCGCCAGCGCTCGATGGCCCACTCGATCTGCTGCACGCGCTTCGAGGCCGGGACATTCAGTTGCGCAAACGTGGTCTTGCCGATCACGCCGTCGGCCTCGAGGCCGTGGCGCGACTGGAAGTGTTTCACTGCATCGACGATCGTGCCTTCGTACGTCTTCCCGTTGACGATTGCGTTCGCGTCCAGATCGCCGAGGCGGCGCAGGATCGTGGCCAGTTGCGGCAGCGCCTCGTAAGTCTGCCCCGCTTTCAGCTTCGTGACGACCGGCAGTGGAGTGTCGCCGAAAGACGCGGCTTCGATGCGGCGATAGGCCGCCAGCGCGGCGATGAGGCGGCGATAGTCTGCATGCTTCGGCTCGACGGAGGCGAGCACGGACACGGGATCATTCGAGGTGGTGAGCTGCTGGATCAGCGCCGGTGCATACAACCTCTTGGCGTCGAGATCGAAATCGAAACGCACCTCGCGCGGATTCACGCGGCCGAGGCGGAGATCGGAGGCGTACTGCAAAGCGGCGCTGGTCAGGTCGACGTCGAAACGCGCGATGGCGGCATCGCCCCTGAGGTTCGCGATGCGCGAGGTCCACTGCCCACCTGCGTAATCGGTGGCGTCGAGACCCTTCACGGACGCTGTTTCGAGCTGCGCGATGACCACCTGCGCCTGCGCCGTCGGACGTCCGCCGCGCGACCACAGCAGCGCGTAACCGGCCGGCGCGTAAACGTTCCGAAGATCGAAAGAGCCGCCGTCCACGAGCGAGCGAACCAGCTTTGCCGCAGGCGTAGCAGGGGCGACATCGACGGTTTGAGCCGAGAGGGAAACCGTGGCAAGAAGGACCAGAGCAAATGACAACCGTTTCATGACGCTCAAGGTAGGAACGGTTTGCGGCACAAATGTGGCGCAACCCGAGAGAGATTCAGGGGAGATGGGACGCGGCGTGACCACAATCACCGAATGAGGGCTGAATCGTGAGGTGGATCACGGGTGGCGGTGGAACAGGCTCCGCGTCCTTCACGTTTGCCCGAAGCGAGACGAACCCGTGCGCACGACCCGCATCCTCCTCCCGATCCTTCTCCTCCTCGCATCCGCGGCGCAGGCCGTCACCTACATCGTCCCCGAGGACCGGGAGATGATTCAGCAATCGGACGACATCGTTCTGGCTACGGGTGTGACGTCACTGGTCGAGCGGAATGCGGCCGGCGCGATCGTCACGCGGTACACCTTGCGAATCGACGAAGTACTGAAGGGGCAAAGATCCGCGGGCGGACACCTCGTTTTGACGGAACGCGGCGGGGAGCTCGAAGGACGAGTGACCTATATCCCCGGCACTCCACGCTATCAGCCGGGCCAGCGTTACCTGGTCTTCACCGAGGCGAATCGCGAGGGCGAGCCCGTAACGTTCGGAATGGGATTGGGACAGTTCTTCCTGCTCGAGCGCAGGGGGCAGACGTTGTCTCTTCGTGGTGAGATCGAAGGCTTCAATCAGAACCTCGATGGTCACGTCGAGAAGGCGCGCGATGCGTCCGGATTTCTCAGGTACATCCGCGGCATCGTGGCCCATCGCATCGATCCCGAGCCGCGGTACTTTGTCGGCAACGCCGAAGCGCGGTTCCGGCCCGGCAGCGAATGGAACATTCAAACCGAAGCCAGCCGCGGATCCTATCTGATGACCGACTCCGGCAGGCCGTTCCGCTGGTCGAATCCGTCAGCGACGCTCGTCAAATCCGGCACAGCCGCCGGCGTCGATGGCCACAGCGCGGTTGCGCTCGCATTCGCGCAATGGAACGGTACGGACTCGAACATCGACTACAGAGATGGCGGGCAGGACGACACGGCCGTGGGTGGAATCTCCGATGTCGATACCAGCGACGGGAAGAACGCCATCCTGCTCAACGACCCGAACAACCAGGTTCCCGGCTCCGTTGCGGGGGTTGGAGGCATCACCGCGGGCGGCAACCCGTACTCGCTGGGTGATGAGATCTTCTGGGACATGATCGAGGTCGATGTGGTGATGAACGACATCGGTTACTCGCAGAGCTGCTTCAACACGGTGATGGTCCACGAGATCGGCCACACGCTCGGCTTCCGTCACTCCAACCAGAACGGCACCAACAACGGTCCCTGCCTGGCACCCTCGGTCTGTGAGTCGAGCGCAATCATGAACGCGAGCGTCCAGTGCGGATGGAACGGGATACTGAAGTCGTACGATGAGACGGCCGCTGCCACGGTCTACGGAAACGGTCCCGCCTGTGCGACGCCGTCGATCACCAAATCTCCCGTATCGAGAACCATCAACTCCGGCACGCGTGCTTCGGTCAGCGTCATCGCATTGGGCGCGGAGCCGATCCAATACCAGTGGTACGAGGGCGCCAAAGGTGACGTCGATCACCCGGTCGGAACGAATTCGCCGTCCTACCTCTCGGCTCCGGTCACACAGTCGACGTCATTCTGGGTGCGCATCTCGAACGCCTGCGGCAGCGTGGACAGCAAAGCGGCCACCATCACGGTCATCCCGAATCCGCGCCGGCGGTCGGTTGGGCATCCGTAACCGGCGTGATGAGCCTCACGTTTCGTGACAGCGGTTTGGACAGTGCGCTACCTTGGTAATCAGCCACGGTCTAACGTGCCATTCAGCAAGAGTAGGTCCCGGAGAACATCATGCGCCCTCTATCGTCGTTCGTTCGCAGGCGTTGCCTCGCTCTCGCCGGGCTTTTTCTTGTCGTTCCCACCTTTCTCAACGCGGCGACGTATATCGTTCCGCCGGACGCGGATCTCATTCGTGCAGCAGATGCGATCGCGATCGTGACGATCCAGTCCAGTCACAGCTATTTCGCGGACGACGGCTCGATCGATACGGACTATGCGGCGATCGTCGAAAGCTCATTGAAAGGCACCCCCGCAGCCGGAGCGAGCATCGTGCTCACGCAACATGGCGGCGCTGTGGGAGAGATTGGCATGGGGGTCTCCGGCGAGCCGGCGTTCCTGGCTGGCGAGCGAGCGCTCCTGATGATGCGTGGTCTGGCAAGCGGTGGTTTCACGACCTGGTCCGGTGAACTTGGGAAGTTCAGTTTCGTGCGCGGCAACGGCTCTCGTGAGCTTCTGGTCCGTGGCGCAACCGAAGGCGAGATCGCGGGCTGGGATGTGGCTGGGCGGCATCACAACGAGCGTCCACGGGACGCGGCCGCGTTTCTCCGATACATCAAGGCCAGCGTGGCCGGCGAGATTGCGACCGTGGACTACGAGGTCGAGGAGAGCGAACCGGTGCTCAATCCGATCGAGGCCGACAGTCACGTTTCGGCAAGCGACTATTGCACTCGTCTCACCATCGGCGCGAATACGTTGTGCGGGAGGTGGCCGGGCGGCGGTCTCCCGATGAAGACCGTCGGAACACAAGCGGCCGTGTCCGACCTGACGTCTTCGATCAACGCGTCCAGAGGTGGGTGGAACGGAAATTCTGTTTCATCGATCGGCATCACAAACATCGGAACGGGGTCGGGCACCTACGGAGTCAACAACAACGGCAACGACAACCTGATTTTTTTCGATCAGCCGAATTCCGGCCCTTTAGCTGGGAATGTCGTCGGACAAGCGAATTACTGGTTTTCATCGGCCCAGAACACGAATGGTTCCGATACGTACTTCACGGTGGTCGACTGCGACATCATCATCGAAGTGGGATTCTCCGGGGCGCATTTCGAAGGGATCCTCGGTCATGAGATGGGCCACTGCATCGGCTTCCGGCATTCCAATCAGCCGGGATCGGGACAGACCACCAGCGCCACGAACGCTCTGATGAACTCCTCGGCGCCGAACGGGGCGTCGCTTCGCTCCTGGGATGCGGATGCGGCCTCCCATGTCTATGGAAGCGGTGGCACAACCTGTACACCGCCGTCCATTTCGACACACCCGCAGAGCAAGAGCATTGTGTCCGGCGCGACAACCAGCCTTGCCGTCGTCGCAGGCGGTACCGCCCCCTTCACCTATCAGTGGTACGTGGGCAACTCGGGCGACACGTCAACGCCGATCGGCACGAGCTCGCCGACGCTCAGCAATCTCACTCCGACCTCCACCACCTCATACTGGGTGCGTGTGTCGAACGCCTGCACGCCACCGGCGCCTGCGAATAGCAACACCGCCACGGTGACGGTAACGCCATGCGCGCCGCCGCAGATCACGTCCTTCTCGAACGATCGCACGATCACGTCAGGCAACTCGACGCAACTCACCGTCAGCGCCACGGGCACGGCCACGCTGCACTATCAGTGGTACATCGGCGCGGTCGGGAACACATCGCAGCCCACCGGCAGCGATAGCAGGAATCTGACCGTCAGTCCGACATCCACGACTTCGTACTGGGTACGCGTGAGCGGTGCATGCGCTCCGACCGCGGACAGCGCCGCGGTCGTCGTGACCGTCGCCGCCTGCCCCGACGTCGTGGTCGCCACTCCGACGGCCACTCCATCCGGCGTCAACGCCATCCTGAACGTCGAAGCCGCATCGACTGGCGCGGGCCCGTTGACGTATGCGTGGTTTCTCGGCAACACGCCCGGAGTCGGCGGTACGCAAGTCGGCAGCGCAAAGAGCATCTCCGTACTCATCACGCCGGATGTGCGCAACTACTGGGTGCGCGTGACCAACTCCTGCGGGCGCTCGTCCGTCAGCAGTCTCGTGGCGGTTGCATCCTGCACGCTGCCGGGAATCGCAACGCAGCCCGCGGACCAGGCCATTCTCACCGGCACCGGTGCGACCGTGTCGCTCATTCTCTCCGGCGACGGCATTGGCGTCACCGTGAAGTGGTACCGAGGCATCGCTCCCGACAAGACGACCCAGATCGGGACCGGGAACAGCGTGAACGTCGGGCCGCTGACGGAAGCAACCTCGTACTGGGCAGCCGTGAGCAACACCTGCGGCGAAGTCTCGACGCGCACCGCCATCATCACCATCATCGAATGCACCGCACCGGCGATCACCACTCCGCCGCTGACGCAGGAAGTGCCCATCAACACCGCGGCATCTCTTTCCGTCGTCGCCACCGGCACTGCCCCACTGCAATACCAATGGTACGAAGGCGCCAAAAGCGACATCACGAAACCAGTTCCCGGCGCCACGTCGCCGGCCTTCACTTCGGACAAGCTCCTCGAAGCGACCTCGTTCTGGGTGCGCGTCACGAACGCATGCGGAACGGCTGATAGCGAAGCGGCTGAGATTACAGTCTCGAACGGACGGCGGCGGGCGGTGAGGAAGTAGGAGGTCGCCGCGCAACCCGACGACGAGGCGCGCTTCTCGTCGCAGAATGAATGGAACTCCCACACCTCGTGAATTCTGTTGTTCGTGATCCCTGAATATCACGAGCATTTTCGCTTCACGACGGGAGTAACTCATTCGGGAGATGACGAATGAAGTACAGTTGCAGGTGTTCAGCCTCGCAATCAGGACTCAAGGAATGCCACCTCCCATGAAAACATCCGCACCCTACATGTGTCTACGAATCGCGATCTTCGTCCTTATGCTCATTTCTGCTGGGCAGACATTTGCAGCCTGCCCAGTAACCCTCACGCTCGGTGCGATCGACGATGGCGGCGAACTGAGTGCAACCGTAACGTCGACCGGCAACTGCACGAGTAGCTTCACTTCTGCCTCGGTGTCGATCACGGTGGATGGTAATCCCGCCGGTTCGAAGCACTGCCCCGGCGGACAATCATCATGCACGGAGACTTTTAAGATCCAGACGGCTTGCTGGGGTTCCGCTCCACGGGTGATTCGGGGTTTTGGAGAGTGCCCGATATCGCAACCGAACAATACGTGTCAGAAGGAACCAGGGGCGAGCGGTCCTCAATCCAAGACCGTGGACAACCGTCCCGGGGTTACCTTAGCGATGCCGGCCGTGAATGATCAATGGAAAACGACGGCGACCATCACAGGGAACTTCAAGACCCGAACGAACGGGCGTCAGTATCTGCGTCTCGTGCGCAACGGAAACATCCATGATGTGGTCGCCGAAAAGTCTCTCAGGGACGGAGAGCAGAATCCTCCGCCGTGGACGTTCCCGGTCGATCTGACCTGTAAGAAGGGTCCGATAACCTTTCACGCGGTAGCGATGACCTGCGGCGACCACTGGTCTGTGACGCCCACAAATCCGATTCCATCCGATTCTTCCCTGATTGAATGGTCAGAGCCGATTGTGCTCGAAATCGAAGCGACCCCGACCGCGACGCTGAAGATTTCAGAGCCCGGCCCAACGGGCCTCAGCACAGCAACTGTTACGGGCATCTTCAATTACAAGGTTGCCGGAAGGCGCTACGTGCGCCTTTTCCGAAACGGCAACATCCACGACGTTGTTCGTCAGGAGCGCGCTGACGACAATCTGTTCGAACATTCGTTCCCGGTGCCGCTCAACTTCGCGTGTACGTCGGGAACGACGACGTATGAGGTGGCGGCCATGATCTGCGGCGACCACTGGTCTGTGACGCCCACAAATCCGATTCCCGCCGACCCGGACTTCATCGGCTATTCGGGAGAAGTGCCGATGAGCGATGAAGCCGACCCGACGGTGTCGGTCTCCTCCAGTACTGCAAACGGCATCGACACAGGACTGATCGAGTATTCATTTCCGTCGACCTCGACGCAGGCACAACGCGATCTGACGATCTTCATTGATGACGGTCCGGGAGCCACGGTTTCGATGGCGGCGCATTCGGGGACACATCCAGTGACGCTGCCGGCGTGCTGGAAGAAGCTCCGAGTGGTGGCTACCGCGTGCGATCAGAGCGGCAATCAGGCATTCACCGACGAAGATGAGATTCAGAATCCGCTACTGAAACCGACCGTGGACCTGACTCTGAGGAAACTCGGAATCGACCCGGACACCGGCCGGCGCATCATTGGAGTGATCACCAAGTACAACGTAAAACAGCCTCCAGGGAGAGTCCGGGTAAAATTGAAGGCTTGGAAGGATGCAGACGGTCAGGAGCATCCCAGCGGTGTTCTGCTTCGCGACCTGAATCCGCCCGAGAACACAAGCGGTACGGACGGATTCACGTTTGTTGCACCTTCGGGCGCGCAGCAAGTCGGATTGACTGCGATCGTCGAAGGATGCGAGACCGTCAAGGCCGATGCGTGGATCGATTGCTCGCCCTGCGACAAGGGCGGGGCATCGAAAAACCCGGTCTACTACAACGACGGCAACATGAGGCTTACCGACACTGACCCTCTGCCGCTGATCGCGAACCAGCCTCTCACGCGCACCTACAATAGCGACGAGCAGGTGGTTGGCCGTTTCGGCCGGGGATGGACGACCCTCTTTGACCGCCGCCTCGTGATGGACGACGACGGCGCCGTGTCACTCAGCACCGGCACGAACGAGGTGGTCACGTTTCGCGAAGTAGCTGGCGTGCTGGTCCAGACATGGCCGACAGCCGCTGTCGCAGGCACCCTGGTCCGCAATGCGGCCGCAGGCACGTATACGTGGCGAGGGCCGGTATCGAGCGAGGTGGCGGTGTTCCGCGAGAGTGACGGACGACTGCTCGTGCTTCGCGATCTCACGAGCGGACACGAGGCACAGATTGGCTACGACGCTGCCGGACTTCCGCAGTCGCTGACCGATTCATGGAGCGGCGTGAGCTGGACGCTCACGGTCGCACAGGGCAAAGTGACATCCATCGCGATCAGCGATCGTCCGGACATCGTCTGGACGTACTCCTACGACGCAGACGGGAATCTCATGACCGTCTCTGTTTCCGGCGGAACGTGGCGCACGTACGAATACGCGGCCAACCGCATGACAGCCTCGCGCGATGCGCTCGGCAATCTCATCGAGAGCCACACGTACGACGCAAACGGGTTTGCGGTCAGCTCCACGGGCGATGTCGATGAGATCGCGCTGCTCGAATACGGACTTCCTGGCTCTGTGCCCGAGGAGCTCGTGACTCGCGTAACGTACAAGACCGGAGCGACGGCCGAGATGGCCATGCGTCCGATCGGTGGTTCGTACCGCACGGTTCGTACCACGGGAGGCTGCGCAGGATGCGGCGCGGGCGACGCGACCTATGTCCGCGATGAACGCGGACGTGTGATTCGTGAGCAGAGCGCGGACGGCTACGTCGCGGTCAGGGTTTATGACGGCGAGCACGTGCAGTCGGAAGAGAGCGCGCTCAAACCTGCCGGCTGCGATCCGCAAACGGACGCACAGCATTGCCGCCTCGGCACCGATGCACTGGCGATTGCTGCTCTGGAGCCGACTAGCGCAACAGTCAAAGCCACCTACGAGCATGGAGATGCGCTTTGGCCGGACAGGATCACAGCGGTGACACGACCGAGCGTGCGCGTACCTGGCCAGTTCCGCCGGGAAACTTATGCGTATCATCAATTTACGGGGGTAGTCTCTTCCGCAGTTGCGTGCGGTTGGGATGAAATCGACAACTCACCGTCGGAAGTGTGTAGGAACATGACATACAGCACTTTCTACGAATACACTGCCTTGCCGTCGCTGGAAATAGCAGTTCAGAGCGCCGTCACTCCGGTGTTCGATCCTGGGGGTGTGTTCCTGAGCTCGTGGCTTGTGCTGAGGCAACCACACGGCCCGCCGAAGTCGATCGGAGGGCCGGGAAACTTCAACAAGATTTTCTTCGTCTACTATCCGATCGATGCAAGCGTGCCAGCGCTTCTTCGCGGGCGTCTGGCGGCTACGAAGAATGCCGCTGGTCACATCACGCGCTATGAGGACTACGACATCTTTGGCAACGTCACGCGCGTCGTCGATCCGAACGGTGTGGCCACCGAGATGACGTTCGACACGCTCGGCCGGCAGATCACGACAACGACTAAAGCGGTAGCCGGTTGCAATACGGCGGTAGACCCGCTCTGCGGCACCGACCTGGCCACGACGAACACGTACTCTCCCTCGTCGGGACCGCTCCAGAGTCAGGAACATCCCGGTGGCGGCGTGACTTCCTATGCCTACGACGCACGCGGACGCATGGAGACCGTTTCGCGCGGGCCATCGGCAACGGACCTTCACGAACGCATCGAAACCAGCTATGACTCGCTCACGGGAAAGAAGAACCTGGAGCGTACGCTGGGATACGAAGGCGGGTCCTGGGTCGAGAAGAGCCGGCAATCGTTCGCATACGACACTCAGGCGCGGCTGACGACCATCACGCACGCCGACGGGGCCACGCTCCACTACGCATATGATTCGGAAGATCGTATTGCAACGACGCGCGATGAGAATCACGCCGCGCCGAACACAACATACGCGTACGATGAAGCGGGTCGACTCCAATCGGTCACGCAAACACTAGCCGGCGCTTCCAACGGCGTCATCACAACGAGTTACTCGTACGATACGAACGGGAACCTGACCTCGGTCACAGATCCGAACGGCAACATCACCAGCTACATCTACGACGACTTCGGGCAACTGTCCCGGCAACAGAGTCCGGTCACGGGCACGACCACTTACGCGTACGATGGCGCCGGGAACCTGATGCAACTGACCGACGCGAACGGAGCGACGACGACGCGCTTATACGACGCGCTGGACCGCGTCACGACCGCCACTTCGACATTGGCGGCAGCGACGGAAGTCGTCTCGTGGTCCTACGACGACGCGACGGCGGGCCGCTTCGCGATCGGCCGCCTCGCCTCGATGACCGATCCGTCCGGATCGACGGCGTACTCCTACGAGCGACGCGGCCTGCTGCGCGACGAAACGCGCACACTGACCGGCGCGCAGTACACGTACACGACCGCCTTCGAATACGACGCGGACGGAAATCGCGCGGCCGTGAAATACCCATCGACGCAACTGACCGTTCAGTATGGCTTCGACTACGCAGGGCGCCCGACGAGTGCGTCAGGGTTCGTGACCGCGGCAGAATACCTCCCGTTCGGGCCGTTGAAGAGTCTTAGCTTCGCGAACGGCACTACGCAAAGCATGGCTCACGATACCCGCTACCGGATTTCATCGAACAGCCTGATCGATTCGAACACGATCGCGCAATACACTTACACCCACGACGCAGCGAGTAACATCACCCTCATTCTCGATGCAACCGACCCGACCTACGATCGCACCTTCCAATACGACGACCTCAACCGGTTGGTTACCTTAGACACAGGCACGTCACTTTGGCGCCGCGGTAGCTATTCGTGGGACGCCATGGGGAACATGCTGTCGCTAAAACTGGGAGAGATCGAGAAGGGTCCCACCGATCCTCTCGACCAATTTCGCGATCCCCGCAAATGGCTACGAACGGAGGAGAACATCCCGCTGGGGCGGTCATCCACCTTCACATACGACGAGACCGGTGCGGGTACGACCACCGCGCGCTTGTCGGAGGTCACAACGAACGACTTGAGCCGCCCCGTAACATACGATGACGCCGGCAACGAGACGGCGTACGTCGCCACGCGCGTCCACTCGCCGCGCAACCTGCTCGCCAAAGTCACCGATCCGAGCGAACCAGGCGATCCGGAGGCGCCAACCGACCCCACGATGCAGCACACGGTCAGCTACGCCTACGACGGCCGTGGCATCCGCGTAGCTCGCGCGGAATCTCCCGCCGATGGACCGGGAACAGTCGCCCGCCGCTTCTCGATCTACACGCCCGAGCTGCAATTGATGGCAGTCACCCGCGACGACGCCTCTAACATCTGGACTTACTCTGCCGAGGACAAAAACATCGACTACGAGATCGTCTGGTTCGCCGGTCGCCCGGTCGCTCAGGTGACCTCTGGCGGCGCAACTCTCTATACCTTCACCGACCACCTCGGCACTCCCATCCTCCAGACCGACAGTGCCAAATCCGTGACCTGGCGCGCTGAATATGAGCCGTTCGGCAACGTGTACGAAATGCGTTCGGGCTATCGGACCGATCAGCCACTACGATTCCCTGGCCAGGAAGTAGCGATGTCTTGGGAAGGACAGGAGGAGAATTACAACATCTTTAGATGGTACCGGAGCGGGTGGGGACGGTATACACAAGCCGATCCGGTTGGCGTCGTACAGCTCGGTCAACCCGATCTGCAACTGCCGCACATCAATCTGTTCAACTACGTCAGCGGTCGCCCACTTACTCTGATTGATCCTCTCGGGCTGTCGGCGGCCTGCGCATCGGGGAAATGCGCAGACTGTAAGTCAGGTGTGTGGACCACGACGAAGTTGACCGATAAAGCATTCTTCGTATGGGGCTGGTCATGGGAGAGCACCACGACTTACCGGTGTGTCGGGTCTACGTTGTATTGCACCACGGTTTCACAATGCGAAGCGCTCGGCGCGGGCTTCAGCCTCAGTGTTTCTGTGTCGGGTGGTCTCGCAGGAGCGGGGAAATGTAATTGTATAGAGGATCTAAGCAAGAAAGACTCAATTGCCGTTGGCGGATTCGGAGTAGGCGCGAGTTTAAGCAACGGGCCGTGCTGGGGAGTTGACGCTGGAGTGTCGAAAGGGGCCGGGTCGTTACTGAAGGCGGTATTCCCCTCGTGGTACATCGCTGCCGTTAAATGCAAGAGCAAGAGCAAGACATGTCAGGAGTAGCCCGGATGAATTCGACGTCGAAGCTTGTCGGTGCGCTCTCGATTGCACCGATCCTGTATATTGTTGTGTTCACGACGGTGCTCGGCTGGTGGATCACGTTCGATCCGTCAGAAGTAAGGAATGCACAGTCGCTCGTAATTGGGTTCTACGTAGCTATTGCGATCCATGTCGGTGCGATGGTTCTGATGCTCGCTCTAATGGTGTACTTTCTGCAGTCGTTGCGTGGCCCCTCAGCAACCCCGGCGGAGAAAGCATTTTGGGTCGTGACGTTGATTGTGTTTAACTTTTTAGCGTATCCGTTTTTCTATTTCTTCTATATCCGTCCGCGCCTCAATGATTCGACGGAAGTGGACGCGCCGTAGAGTTTGAGAGTCGAGGCCAGACCTTCGTTCTTTGATCACAGCATCGCAGGCTCGAGCGGACTGGCCCTCGCTTCGAGCGACGCGCGTCACGTCGCTTGCAACTCACGTTCCGAGTTGTTCGTTCCTCGGCAAGCGGTGCGCAGCGCGGCCTCGTAGCGAGTTCGTGCGCTCACGGCCGTCGCGGCTGCATGTGTCATGGAAGTGGCGTTTTCCACCGCGTCGATCTGGTCATCCTCTGGCCGTTGACCAATGTCGAGAGCTTCTGCCAACGTGACCCTGGATCGACGACCTCGCAGGCGCTCGTGAAGCCGAACAAACGTGACGTGGCTCACGATTGGTGACAAACGGCAGTTTCGAAGCTACCGTTCTACCATCACAACCGAGCGGTCGGGTCCACCGCTGGAGAGCCGATTCCATGAAGCTCGTCAGACATTTTCTCTTCACACTCATCCTCTTCATGGCCACAGGTTCATTCGCGACGACGTTCATCGTTCCCGATGATGCGGAGCTCGTGCAGAAATCGGAAGCCATCGTGACGGGGGTCGTGGTTTCGGCGAGTGCCCGCGTCGCGGAAAATGGTTACGTGGAAACGTTCTATGAGATCGCCCTCGATCGCGTGCTGAAAGGGCCACTGAAGGAGCAAGCACGAGTTCGCGTCCAATCTCCGGGAGGTCTGGCGGAAGGCCGATACACAGTGGTCGAGTCGGCCGCACACTTCCAGATCGGCGACGAAGTTCTTCTTTTCCTGACTGCCTACCGGGGAGGCTGGACGACGACGGACATGACTCTCGGCAAGTTCCGGTTCGCGGTGACCAGCGGCGGGTACAGCGTGGCCGTACGCGATGCCGAGGACATCGCCGGTTGGGACCGTGATGGAAAGAGGCACCAGGAGAAAATCCGCCGCGACGCGGAGTTCATTCAGTTCATCGAGGAAACGGTCGCCGGACGCACGCCCGCCGCAAGAGACTATGAAGTTGAAGCAGGTGATCTTCTGGCTCCCTCACAGGTGCCCAGCCGCATGAGACCGATCACGGAGCTCTTTCCGGCTCCGGCCACGACCTACTCGATCAGCTTCTATTCCTGCACAGTGGGCACGGGTGCGCTCACGCGAATGCCGGGACGCTGGACCACCACGACGATGAACGCCGGAGTTCCGTTCTACAAGAACTCCGTGCAGAACGCGTCGGGGCTCGGTGACGGCGGTGTGAGCATCATTCAAAACGGGCTGGCTGCATGGACGAACGATTGCGGCTCGGTGGTCAACATCCCGTATGGGGGCACGTCACCAAACCTGCTGGCCAGCGACGGCTTCAACGTGATCATTTTCAACGACCCCGGTGACGATGGTAACTCGGCGACGCGGGGAGACGACGACATCGCAGGCTCGTGGACAGGCAGCGGGATCATCGCCAGAACGTACTTGTCGGGCGGCGCGAATCATTCCTTCGACGGTTTCGACTTTGTCACGATCACAGGCGCCGACATCGTTTTTCAGGACGACTACGCCGGTACCCAAACCACGATCGAAGAGGCCATGACCCACGAGATTGGCCACGGCATCGGCTTCCGGCACGCGGACAAGCACTATTTGCAGGCATGCACGGCGCCATCGAACTGTAGTTCTTTGACATGCCCTCAACCTGAGACAGCATGCGATTCAAATGTCCAGGACTGCGCAGCGACCGCAATCATGACGGCAAGCGTCAGCCTGGGCATCAACTTCACCCTTCAAACCTGGGACATCAACGCCGCTGACGCGCTGTATCCCAGCGCCTGCGTCGTGGTCAGCCCACCCACAAACGTCGTGGCCACTGCGACGACCACCAGCAATGTGAACGTCTCATGGACCGCGTCGGTTGGTGCGGTGACGTACAACGTCTATCGCTCCACCGACGGGATCAACTACTCGCTGGCCGGATCGCCGGCGCACCCCACGGTTACGTTCAACGACGGTGGCCGCTCCGCCAACACCGCGCATCTCTATAAAGTGCGCGCGGTGAACGGCGGCGAGTCGGGAGACAGCAACATCGATCTGGCGACCACTACGATCTTTACCGACGATCCGCTGGTGGCCGGTACGACGCAGGTCAAGAATACGCACATCAGTGAGTTGCGCATTGCCGTGAATGCCGTTCGTACGCTGGCGTCGCTGGGTGGCGGGAGCTATACCGATCCGACGCTGACCGCGGGCGTCACTCCGGTCAAGGCGCTGCACATCAACGACCTGCGAACGGCGATCAATGCCGCACGAACGATCCTTTCGCTCAGCGCTCTCAGCTATGGCGAGACGGTCACGGCTTCCACCACGACCATCAAGACCTCGCATCTCAACGAGTTACGGAATGGGCTGAAGTAGCGCATCGCTCCCTGAAACCGCCGCGCTCCTCCGGCATCGAATGAATATCGCGCGTCCTCGATTCGTTGAGACGCGTGATCAGATGCTGTTTAGTCAGGGAGGAACGCGGTGGTCCACTCCAAGTTTCGTAACATCTCTGCAGCACTGGTTTTCCTGGTTGGCTGCGCGCAGTCGCAGCCGGCTCCGCTTTCCGCGACGACCGGCCAGCCGGCGCCAATGATGAGTGCCGCCGGGGAATCCAAAGGAGGATCGATGTCGCAGCAGTTCACCAAGCCCGCGGACGATGAGCTTCGCAAGAAGCTGACGCCGCTGCAGTATGACGTCACGCAGAAGGACGCCACGGAGCCGCCGTTCCGGAATGAGTACTGGGACAATCACGCGGCCGGGATTTACGTCGATGTGGTGAGCGGGGAGCCGCTCTTTTCGTCGCTGGACAAGTTCGAGTCCGGCACCGGCTGGCCGAGTTTCACGAAGCCGATCGAGCCGGAGAACGTGAAGACGAAGAGCGATCGGAAGCTCTTCATGGTGCGCAACGAAGTGCGCTCCGCGAAGGGTGATTCACACCTCGGACATGTGTTCGATGACGGCCCGGCTCCGACCGGTCTGCGCTATTGCATGAACTCGGCGTCGCTGCGTTTCGTGCCGGTGGATCGTCTCGAAGCCGAGGGGTATGGGCAGTACGCGAAGTTGTTCGTGAAGGCACCCGCTGCCGATCCGGCAACGCTGAAGACGGCCACGCTGGCCGGTGGCTGTTTCTGGGGCGTCGAGGAGCTGATCCGCAAGATGCCCGGCGTGGTCCAGACGGAAGTCGGTTACACCGGCGGCTCCGTGGCCAACGCCACGTACCAGAATCACGAAGGGCACGCCGAGGCCATCAAGATCACGTACGACCCGTCGAAGATCTCGTACGACAAGATCCTGGAGTTTTTCTTCACGATCCACGATCCAACGACCGTCAATCGGCAGGGCAACGACGTCGGCACGTCGTATCGCTCGGCGATCTTTGTTCACGATGACGAGCAGCGCCAGGTCGCCGAGCGCGTGAAGGCGAAGGTCAACCAGTCTGGTGCGTGGAAGCGTCCCGTGGTGACCGAGATCGCATCGGCGAAAGAGTTCTGGACCGCCGAGGCGTACCACCAGGACTACCTCCAGAAAAACCCGAACGGCTACACATGCCATTACGTGCGGCCGATCAAGTTCGAGTGAGCCGAGCAGGAAAGCAGCACGCCTCTTGATGCCTCCGCGCCGGCTCAGCAATAGAACCGGGTCCGTTTCTTGAAGTCGAGCCAGAGCGATAGGAGACATAACACCATGAGATCCAAATCACTGATTGCTCTCTCGATTCTCTGCCTCGTTCTCGGAGCCTGCGCGTCGACCGGCACAGCCGGCGATCCGAACATTGCCTCGGTCGAAGACCACGCGAATCAAACCAGCGCGGCGGCTCGAGCCGACGACATCAGCTACTCCACTCTCACTCCCAACACGGAGCAGACGACGGTAACGACGACCACCACCGAACCGGTCTGGAACAGCACCGTCGAGAATCCGCCGGCGGACAGCCTCACGCAGAGCTCGAGCTCGACTTCGACGACGACCACGACGACATCGAGCACTCCCGGTTCGATGACCAGTTCTTCAACGGTCGACGATGACGACACCACCACGGCGACCGAGACCCGCACGCGCCTTCGTAAAGACTGAGTCAATCGCGCAGAACATTCAGATCAAGCCGCCCGCGGTGGTATCCACACCCGGGCGGCTCTCACGCTCACACCCGCCCGACCAAACCTCGCTTCTAATGACATGCATCGCGAGAGCGCTCCCCTCATCCGCCTTCGGCACCTTCTCCCCTCTGAGAGGGGAGAAGGCTACTTGAATCTCGCGAAACTCCAGATTGGGTAGCCTTCTCCCCTCCGCAGAGGGGAGAAGGTGCCGAAGGCGGATGAGGGGTCGCCCTCGTGGTGGGGGAGTGGACACGCATTTGTGGGAGGCTGTACTGAGCGATCATTGTTTAGCGATCATTGCTTATCGATTAGGGCCACGATCCGCACCGGGCCGCCCGATCCGCCGGCGATTTTCATCGGCAGCGCCATGAGCAGGGTTCCCCGCGCTGGGAGGCGTTCCAGGTTGGCGATGTTCTCGAGGCCGGGAACGTCCGCGCCGTTGGCGATGCGGTGGGCGATGAAATCGCGCGATTGGCCGTAGTCGATGCTGGCGGTGTCGACGCCGATCGCAGCCACGCGGCGCTCCTCGACGAGAAGCCGCGCCGCATCTTCGCCGTACGAAGGGAAGTGCAAGTTGTCGGCGGCGTTTGGTGTGTCGTCGCCGAAGTACGCCTTCCGATCCGGCCAGCGTTTTCCCCATCCGGTGCGCAGCAGGACGATCGTTCCTGCCGCGATCGCGCCGTTGCGCGATTCCCAATCGCGAACGTCGTCCGCGGTCAGGCGATAGTCGGCATTCGCAGCCGCGCGCTCGGTGACGTCGATGACGATGGCCGGCGCGATGAGGCGTTCCAGCGGGATCCGGTCGACGGTGCTCTTTCCCTCGGCGAAGTGGATCGGTGCATCGAGATGCGTCCCGCCGTGCTCCGGAGTACAGACCGCGTACGAGGAGTAGAACCATCCGCCCGGCGTCGGGCCGTACGCGAGCTGCTTCAGCTCGAACGCCGAGGGGGAGGTTGGCCAGTACAACGTGCGCTCGTCGTACGGCCAGGTGAGATCGACGAGCTCACTTCGCGCGATGATACTTGCGAAATCGCCGGCCGGCCTCGTTGAGGTCGTGCAGGCGCAGATTGCGATGAGAGCAAGCAAAGGCAGAACACGTCGCATGACGCGATTCTATCCGCGGGACGCGTACAATTTTCGAATGCAGAGTCCGAAG
This sequence comes from Acidobacteriota bacterium, assembly GCA_030775085.1. Classification (GTDB taxonomy): domain Bacteria; phylum Acidobacteriota; class Thermoanaerobaculia; order Gp7-AA8; family Gp7-AA8; genus QHVT01. The sequence goes on from JALYJW010000001.1 coordinate 102,098, forward strand.
ATCCTCTGGTTCGCCATCGCCTTCAGTACCGTCATCTATCTCGTGGTTGCGTACACGATCGTGCCGGTTCCCGTGCAGCCCTTCGCGGAGTCAGTGCGCGGCGTCGTCACGCTCGCTCTCTACGCAGCAGCGTTCGCAGCATTCGTGGCGGCGTTGGTGATCCCGAACCTGCTGACGCGAACGCAGGGACTGCAGAAGATGATCGTCGCGCTGGCGTTGTTCGAAGCCTGCGCGCTTTGCGGCTTCATCGCGGCATTCCTGGCGCAGGATTGGCGGCTCTACGTGCCGGCCTGGATCGCGTCGCTGATCGGTTTCGTGCGCGAGTTTCCGCGAGACGGCGCCTGAGATTTCAGCGCGGCGTGAAGAGGAGCAGGTCGCGGCTCAACGTCACGCTCATCGCATCGAGCGTTTCGAGCGTGGCGCGTTCTCGTGCGCGGAGGCCGCGATACGACGAGGACATGACGTCAATCATCGACTGGCGATCGAGCAGCGTGGTGTGCGCGATGCGCTCGTGCCGCTGCAGTTGAAAGAGCGACGCGAACGCGGCCGCCGTGCGCTCGACGCGATCGCGCTCCACGCGCTCGCCGAGAATGGCTTCGCGCAGCTCGACGAGATCGCCGGCGCCCGGAATGACGATGAGGAGCGTTCCCTCGGACGCGAGCACTCGTCGAAACTCCTCGGCATTCATGCGCGCGGTGATCGAAGTAACGGCGCGGAACATCGCGTCGGGATACGGCAGGAAGCGGTCCGCATTTCCGACGACCCAAGAGCAGTCGCGATAGCGGCGCGCGGCAAGCTCGATGGCCGGCACGGAGATGTCGATGCCATGCGCTGCGACGCCGTACGCGCGACGAAAGGCGGCCAGATGGTGGCCTTCGCCGCATCCCGCATCGAGCAATGCCTCGCCCGCATGCATCGGTAGCGCTCGGACGATTGCGTCCACGAGAGGCGCTGCATTTCCATCCTCGAGAAAGCGCCGCCGCGCCGCCACCGCCTCGGGTGTGTCGCCCGGCGTTTTCGACTTCTTGTCCTGCGGCTGCAGCAGATTCACGTAACCGCTGCGTGCCACGTCGAAGGCGTGGGCATTGGCGCAGACGTAACGCCGCTCGTCGAGGACGAGCGGCGCGCGGCAGTTGCGGACGGTGCAGAGAAGCATCGGGTCTTTTGAGCTCCAGAGTCGTAGCGTTCCTGGACTTGTGGACGTGGACTTTAGTGGACTTGGTGGACTCAGTGGACTTGGTGGACGTCCACTGAAGTCCACGACGTCCACGAAGTCCACATCGTCCACACCCGCAAAAACAATCACGGCGGCCTTTGCGGCCGCCGTGATTGCGATGCTGCTGTGAAATGAGCGTTAGCTGTGCGAGATCTTCCAGGCGGCCATCATGGCCAGGCCGGCTGCGAGGAGCAGCAGACCGAGCTCGGATGCTGTCGGAATCTGCGCAGCTGCTGCTGCTGCGACGAAGGACGTCGGGTCGTTCGCGGCGACTGTGCCTGGATCGTCGCTGAGGACCGTCGTGTCGTTCGTGCCGGTGCCGTTGGGATCGTAGATCAGAGTGGCCTGGTTGCTGACCGTACTGCCTTCGTTGCCGGGCTCCAGGATGGCGTTGATGGTAATGGTCACGCTGCCGTTCGCCGGGACGATGCCGTTCCAGGTCACCGTGTTGGTACCGACGTTGGCAAACGACGTACCGGAGGTGGCACTGGCGCTGACCAGCGTGAGCGCTGCCGGGAGGACGTCCGTCAGCTCATCGGTGGCGTTGTCCGGCGAATCGGTGTCGCCCGTGTTGGTGATGATGATGGTGTAGGTGATCGGGGCGCCCGGGGTGTAGGGACCGGCGCTGACCGTCTTGGTGAGCGTGTCGAGGGCCGCCGCGGCCACGATGATCGCGGTTGAGTCGCCGGCAGCACCGGTACCCGGATCATCGGTCTGGCTGCAGGTTTCGTTGTCGCCTGTCAGGTCCGCGTCGTAGCAGAAGGTACCCTGGTTGGAGACGGACGATCCCGATGCGCTGGGGTCGATGGTGGCGTCGATGGTGATGGTGACGCTGCCGGCCGCGGGAATGCTGCCGTTCCAGGTAACCGTGTTCGTGCCCAGGTTGGCGAGCGGCGTACCGGAAGAGGCGTTGGCGCTGACCAGATTCAGAGTGGCAGGCAGAACGTCGGTGAATTCGTCTCCCGCGTTGTCGGGGGAGGGTGCCGAGCCGTTGTTGCTGAGAGTGATCGTGTAGGTGATCGAGCCGCCGACTGTGTAGGGGCCTGCGCTGACGGTCTTGGTACCGGTGACCAGCGAGCTTGCGACCAGGAAGCTGGTCGGATCGGATGCGCCACCGACGCCCGGATCATCCGTGAGCGCGCTGCTCTCGTTGACGTTGTCGTTGTTGCCGTCGAAGTTGAACGTGCCCTGGTTGGAGATGACGGTGCCCTGCGTACCGGCGTTGACCGTGGCCGTGATGGTGATGGTGACGCTGCCGCCCAGCGGAGCGAGCGAACCGCTCCAGGTGACCTCGTTCGGATTGACGTTCGCCGTGGCGGTGCCGGAGCTGGCAATGGCGCTGACGAGCGTCAGACCGCCCGGCAGTACGTCGATGAGCTCGTTGCCTGGGTTGTCGTTCTGCGCGTCCGTGCCGGTGTTGGTGAGGGTGACGGTGTAGGTCACCACACCACCGACCTCGAACGTGCCGGCGACCGTCTTCGTTGCTGCGGCGATGACGGCCGGGGCGAAGGCGACGCAGTCGAAGTGGACCGGCGTCACGAGCATCGACCAGGCGTTGATCGTACCGGTGTCCGCCGCGAACTGATCGGAACCGGCGATGGTCCAGTTGCCGAGCGTGCTCGAACCGTCGTACCGCGAGAGGTTGCCGACCGGATCGGGGCCCGGGAAGCCTGCCAATGCCGGCCATGGGCCGTTGAAGACCGGGAGCCACGACTTCGTATACGGAGCAGCCGCGGAGGAAGCCTGGACCATGTCGTTGGCGGCGATGTTGGCGACGTCGTCGTCCGCCACCATATTCACCATGTTGTCTCCCGGTCCACCGTCGATGAGGCCGCCGATGATGCCGATCAAGTCGATGCCGATGCCTTGCGGCGAGCGGAGCATGAGGGTGAGGTCGCCGGTGAAGGTGTGGGTCACGCTGTCCGCGCGGAAGTCGAGGTCGGCGATCTCGAAGTCGTCGGTGATGTTGAGCGTGTCGAAGCCGGTTGCCAGCGGGGTGTCGTCTGCGATGGCAACGTTGGGATTCGGATCGCTCGTGTAGGTGACGAGCGGGTCGGTGCCGTTGGCGTTACCGACGCGCATGCTGAAGTCGGTCGCCGTCACGCCGAGACTGGACGTCGTGGTCAGGGTGAAGTTGATGCTGCTGCCGCAGGCGACCGTCGTATCGAGCGTAATGAGGAAGTCACCAACGGCTGATGGTGTCGTGCCTTGTGCCGCAATGGCGCCCCAGGTACCGGCGTTATCGAAAATGGTCACGCCGGGCGTGGAAGTGGTGAGCACTGCCGTCGCGGAGGCGACGTTCTTGCTCGCCGCGCGCCACGGATTGGTCAGGCTGACGGTGAGGTAGACCGCCTCGCCCGGATCGAGGGCGCCGTTGTTGTTGCTGGCGCTGTCATCGATGGCCACGTCGGAGCCGGCGTCGATGACGTCGAGGAACGGCACGCTGAACGACTCGCGGACACCGATATGTCCGGCGGTATAGCCGAACAGCACGTTGTAAGGAGTGCTCGATTTGTAGCCGAGGCCGCGATCTGCGAAGCCGCCCCAGATGGACTCTTCGTTCGCGCAGGCATTGGTGGCGCAGTCCGCGTCGAAGAGAGCGTCACGTCCGTCGGTGTAACTCGGATCGATCGGCGTCAACTTCAGTCCGTCGGTCACCAGCTGCAGCATCGTGTTGTTGCCGGTCGGAACGTCGCCATTGGCACCGGCCGGGTCGGCGATGACGCGGCTGCGGACTTCCCACAGCGTGAGCGCCCAGATCGTGCCGGCGTTGTGAACCTGCGCGCCGCCGTTGAAATTGAAACCCAATGGATCGGGCGCGATGCCGCCGCTGAGGTCGTTGGTGACGTCATCGACGTCGGCCCAGGTGCTCGGGTTGATCGCGTTGTCCGTGCTGTAGGGGAAGCGGCGGATGCCGTACAGGTAGTTGTCCAGCAGTCCGCCGAGTTTGTAGGTGGCGTAGCCGCCGTTGGCGTACTGGCCGTCCGGATCGTCGGCATTGGTGTTGTTGAGCAGAGAGAGCGCGTAAAAGTCGCTCCAGCCCTCACCCATGCCGCCGGCCGGATCCCAGTTCAGGCCGGCGCCGTTGCCGACGAGGCGGTTGCTCGTGCCGTGCGTGAGCTCGTGGATCGCGATCTCGGCGTCGAGGCCGCCGTCACGGTCGATGGTTGGAAAGGTGAAGCGGAACATTTGCATGCGGCCGGAGACGCCGTCCGGCGGTGTGGAGAAGTTCGCGTTGTTCGTCCCGGAAGCGTCCTGTGCGTCGCCGAGGACGCGGTCGCCGCCGAGGCCGCCCAGACCCTGGAAGTTCGCGTTCTGGAAGTTCGCAGAGGGCTCGTCGAAGCCGAGGGCAAACAGTTTGTCGTGGTACCAGTTGGTGACGTAGAAGAGATGAGTGACGGCGCCGCGCCTGAATTGGTCGAGCGCGTTGGTGCCGCTGGCGCCGGCGCCGGTTGCGGTCTGGCCGGCTTCCGCGTCAGCCGCGGTGGTTTGCGGCGGCGGCAGGAAGTTCGTCTCGAAGTCGCGCGGCGCGGTTCCCAGGAAGTCGCGGTCGCGCGTGTTCGCGTCGGGATTGCCGGTGGGACGGCCGGCGCCGTCGAGGATGCCGCCTGCGTCTGTGTCGCAAACGTTGGCCGGCGCTGCGCGGTCGAGGCAGGTGAGAGTGTTGTTGCCCAGCGTCTGCGTTTCATTGGCAGTGCAGATGCCGCCCGGGCAGTCATCGATCCAGCCATTCGGGCTGGCGATGGCGTCCATGGCGGTGTGCATGCTGACGATGGAGGGCGGCAGGAACGGGAACTGGGTTCCCGAGCTGGGAGTGACCGTATTCGGCGAGCCGGGGGCAGGATTGTCGGCTGGCGTCGTGCCGTCCGCCTGCACGAAGACGCGGAACCGTGCGTCGTGGAGGGAGACGTTATTGCGGATGTTCTTGCGCCAGAGAAGAACGCCGGTCTCGGCGTCGACGATGGCGTACCAGTCGTTCTCGCCCGCGGTGAACACGACCAGCGCCCATGCGGGAATCAACTGTCCCGGACCGAGGGGGAAGAGCATCGGGCGCGCCGAGATGGTGTCGGTGATGTAGTCGTCGGTCTCTTCGAGCCGCATCCACTCACCGCCGGCGGGCGTCACGCTCAGCGACGCCGCTGACACGCTTTGCCCTTCCACGGCCAACAGCCTGGAGACTGCCTGCGCCGGCGTGATGAGCGCCGCATCGTTGATGGTTCCGGCGGCGGTGCGCGCCTGGGGAATCATGCGGCCCGAGCTGCTCACCAGCCGGCCGTTGCGATCGAGGATGAAACGGGTCTCGCTCTGGAAGACCGAGCGGCCGTGGATGCGCTGCTCCATCCGGAGCATGCGCAATCCGCTGCGGCCGCCCTTGCTGTCGCCGAGGACCGTGAGGTCACTCAGGTCGCCGGCTGAGAGTCCATAAAGGCCGCGGTTCTGGCTGAGGAAGCCGCGCACGATGCTTTCGCTGGATCCTCCGGAGGTGCCGGTCAGCGTGCCGCTGTTGTTCCGCACGAGCTCCGCGGCGCCGGTCAGACCGGACAAGCGCACCTGCAGACCAGGCATGCCCTTCTTCTTGTTGGCGACGGCGTCTTTGATCGACGCGATCACTTGCTGCGCGCTTTGCCGGGCGCTCACGTCCTGACCGGGACGGGCAGCCGTTGCGTCCTTGTAGGAGGACTCCAGGTTCACACGCACGTCGAGCATGCGTGGCTGAGAACCCTTGGCCGCACGGGTAGGTGCCAGCGCGGCCGAAAGCGGAGCAGTGATCACCAGGGCGATAGCAACAAAGCAGCAGCTCAGGCCGCTTGCGAATCTTTTGAACACGACGCCTCCTACAGGACCTTCGTCATCGAATTGTGGGGTTAGCGGAAGGAAAGCGCGGGGACTATAACACGCGATTTTGGAGCTTGCTGCGGTACGGTCGCGGGGAAAAGCGAAGCCGCTTCGGACTTACTGCGGAGAGACCAGCGTGACGATCTGCGTGTCGTTGTTCGTGATGCTGGCGAACGCCCAGAAGTGACTGCCCGGCGTCAATGGAGTGATCTCGATGCGCGCGTTCTCCGGCCATGCTTTCGGTTCGCCGAGCAGACTGGTGATGTCGAACTGGGCGTAGCCGGCCTTCGGACGGAATGGCCCGGACTGCGCAACGTTCGCCGTCAGTTCCATCTGGTGGACGGATGCCTCATCGGATTCGCTCTGCGGGTAAACCTTCACGAGGAACCGTGAGGACGCGTAGGACAGCTCGTACAGACGCAGCATCACGCGGAAGGATCGTCCCAACGGGACATTGAAGAGCTGCGCGGTGTCGCCGAGCAGTTCCTGCTCGCGGATGACCGGCAGTTCCACTCCGCCGTCGAGCGATGCCCGCGAGACATCGGCGAAGCGAAGACTGAACGAAACGTTTGCGGCAGCGTCCCGTGGGATGTACACCAACCGGCTGGGGTTGCCGTCGGCGGCAGTGTCGAGTGGCGGAAGGTTGCGCAGCGAACGGCCCGGGGCAAGCGCGGTCTTGTGCGGAAAATCAGCAGAGCAGACCCCGCCGCAAGGCCAGGGAGCGATCTCGACATCCGTGAGGCCGCTGTTGCGCATCCAGAGATCGGTCTTCCACTGCGCTCCGAAGGCGCCGTGAAGGACGCCGTCGACATGCACCGGTACGAGCCCGATCGCGTACGCATCGTCCTCGTCAGCGGTGAAGGTGAAAGGAATCGGCTCGACGACTTTGCCGGCCATGTTCACGACGAGATTGACCGTGCCGGGCGGGTGAGCCGGTGCAATGACCAGCAGCCGCGTATCCGACTCCGCCTTCAGGGGCACCGTGACGTTGCCGAAGCTGATGGTGGTCGGGCAGGGAAGGATGCATTGGACGTCCGAGAGCAAATCGACCCCGACGATCTCGACCTCGGCGCCCCCCGACGAGACGGACAGGGCCGGCAGGACTTTCGTGATGGCCGGTCTCTTTTCGGCGAAGGCACCGACGGCAATGGTCAACACCATCAGGACGTAAAGAGTGCGTTTCATGTGTGACCTCACTGGGAAATTCACCGCCGATCGCTCATTCTAAGCGTCGGCGCCCTTGAAACGGAAACGCGTGACTTCGCTCTCGAACTCCTGACCGCTGCGCACGAGATTCTGCACAGTGGCGTTGAATTCGCGGGCGATGGCGTCGTTCTTCTGGGCGATGTCGAGCATGACGCGGGAGGCGTCGGCAATGCGGTCGGTCTCCTGCAGTTGGCGCTCCAGGAGGTCGCGCATGGCGCGCGCGTCGTCGGCGATTTTCTCCAGCGCCAGGGTGATGCCTTTGCCGGCCAGCGATTGTTCCTCGGTGGCGTTTTTGACCTGCGCGGCGATGTCGCGCACGCGCTCCGATTCCTGGGCCATGAGCTGCGTGCCGCGGGCCTGCTCGCGCGTGGCGCGGTTGATCTCGGCGATGTGATCGGACATGCGTGAGGTCACTTCGTGCAATCTGCGGCTGGCCGAGGACTGCTCGCTGAGCGAGCGCGAAATGCGCGTGGCCATTTCGTACGACCGCGTGGCGCTATCGACGATCTTGGCCAGCGACTGCGCGGCGTCCTGCGCCAGCTTCACGTTGTCCGTCACGCGCTCTACGCCTTCGTGCATTTTCTGCACGGCCTGACGCGAGCCGGTTTGCACGGCCTTGATGATCGTGCCGATCTCTTTTGTCGAGCCGCGCGTCCGCTCGGCGAGCTCGCGGATCTCATCGGCCACGACCGTGAATCCGGCGCCCTGCTCGCCCGCCTGCGCGGCGATGATGGCGGCGTTGAGCGAGAGGAGGTTGGTGCGGTTGGCCACTTCCTCGATGACGTTGAGGATCTGGCTGATTTGACCGACGCTGCGCTGCAGCTCGTCGATCGTGCGGGCCGTGCTCATCGTCAATTCGTGCGTGGCGTTGATGCCATCGACCGTGCGATTGACTGCCGCGCCGCCCGCGCTGGCGTCTTCACGGACCTGTTGCGCGAGCTCGGCGGTCGACTGGGAGCTGGAGAGCAGTTCGCTGGCCGTCGAGTCCATCTGCGACACGAACGACAGCACTTCGTCGCCGATCCCGGCCAGCACTTCCGTGCGGCCCGACATTTCGTTCATCGACGCGTTCATCTCCGTCGTCGAGGAGGAAGTCTTCTCCACTGATTGGAAGAGCACGTCCATGCTGCGCGCCACCTCTTCCGCGGAAGCCTGCAGCTCGAGCGCGCGCGCCGAGGCGTCTTGTGTGAGCTCCGTAACCGTGTCCGCGGCGCCGAGAACGCTGCCGATGCCGCCGCGAACGTTTTCGAGCGCGCTGGACGAGCTCTGCGTGAGATCGGTCTGATCCTGCGAGCGCGAGAGCAGCATCTCGGTGCCGCCGGTGATGACGCGGACGCCGTCGGTGATCGTCGATCCGCTTCCGCCGACGCGGCCCAGAAGACGCCGGAGATTCAAACGCGTTTCGCCGAAGCTGTCGGCGAGCTGGCCCACTTCATCATCCGCAAACACGCGCGGCGCGACGTCGAAGTTTCCCTCCGCCATCTCGCGCGACAGCTCGCGCAGCTCATGCAGCGGCCGCGTGACGTCGCGCGAGAGAACGATCGTGGCCGCGCTGAAGACGGCCGTGGTCAGCAGCGCCACGATCAGCGTGTAGAACGTGATCTGCACGGGGATGTTCTTGTACGGCGTCCAGGGAATGGCCAGCACGAGAATGGAGCCGTTCCTCATCTTCGCGAAACGGCTCACGTGCGGTCCGATGAACTTGCTGCTGTCGCCGTTGCCGAGTCTGCGGATGGCCTGCACTTCGTTCGCTGCCAGCGGATCGCCCTGCTTCGTCTTGGCGACGTTGCCTTTCGGGTCGATGACGTGCAGCGAGTACTCGGCCGGAATGTAATAGCGGAGCGTCTCCAGCGCTGCCTCATCGACGCTGGCCAGGATGTTCGCGTTGTCGAGGACACGCGTGAAGCGCTCGGACGCCTCGGTGATGGCCAGGGTCTCCAGCGTCGTGGATACGCGCGAGGAGACCAGCAGGATCAGCGCAGCCATGGAGATGGTCAGCGAGCCGATGAACACCACGGCGATCTTCTTGCCGAGCGTCAACTCGTTACCGGTGTAGTGAACGCGCAGACCCGTCGCGGCCGCAGCCTCGGTCAGCCGATGCTTGCCCATCGCGTAGCCCCACACCACCGACACGAACGCCGAGATCAGCGCCGCCACGACGAAATACGCGAAGCCGAGCGCCGAGCGCATGAACAGCGACGCCGCGACGAGAGCGAACGCGATCCCGCCCACGACCCAGAGCAGAATCGACAGCGACTTCGTCCGATCGAGACAAGCCGACAGGGCCGTCGAAGCGTCGCCCTTCCCCGCCAGCGCCTCCTCCACCGCCTCCGCCTGACGCCGAACGCCGAACGTGAACGAAACGCACCCGCCGGCATACGTGACCAACAGCAGCAGCGCCAACCCCCACGCGCTCCCCTCGGTCAACTGCACGACCTGCGAGAGAAACAGCAACGCCGGCGGAATGCTGATGAAGATCGGCGGAATGAGCAGCCACAGCAGATATCGGCGCGTGAAGGACATGGGGTTGGGGGATTATAGACGGGCGTGGAGCTGCTCGACGTACTCACCGCCGTGCTCGATGCGGCGGAAGTCGCAGAGGTCACGCTCGTACAACCGGATGCGAGCGCGCGGTACGACCGTGCCGCACGATGAGAATGCGCTCTTGCGCGGCTACCTCGCACGCTCGTAATACTTGCCTCGGACGCCACCGGAAAAATCCGTCTCAGGGATGGCGTCTTCTTCGAATTCGTCGGGCTTGTTGCTCATATTGGCGCGTACGTCCTGCCATGAGAGTGTTTTCACGCGGCCGGCGCGGTAATCCGCCATGCGGCGCTCGATCTCTCTCTCCCAGGCCTCTTCATGATCGGCAGCGGGGTGATCTTCGAGGCTTTCGAGTAGAAGGCCGGCGAGCTCGGCGCGGTCGTTGGGCGGCAGTTCCGCTGCCTGTTCGTACAAGTCAAGGACGGCTCGTCTCATACGTGCATTTTACCTGCACCAACGTGGCGATCCCCCCTGTACTACTAGCCCGCAAATTCTTCGCAGGGCGAAAAGATTCTCAGCAATTCGCAAGCGCGGCGACGTTTTGGAGTGCGGCAGCCGCAGCTGCCGCTTTTGTATGTCACAGGCGTTGCGTGAACATGCCAGCGCGATGTTGCGAAGCGGAACGCTGGCGTCCTCGCCGGCTGATGTGGCGGCGTCCCGCGCCGCCACTCTCTTGCCACCGCCATACTGGTGACTTGGGAAGCGGCAGCTGCGGCTGCCGCACTCCAAATCGGCGATGGCCAACGGTTTGGTTGCGGCGGTCCCCCCTGTGATCCCCGTCTCACCCCTCCTTCCTCGCCCTCGTGCTACGCTTCGCTCACAAAATTATGGTCTGGTGGATTTGGGTCCTCATCGGTTTCGGGATTCTCGCGCTGGAGCTCACGGCGGCGACGTTGCACGTCGGGTTCTTTGCGGTGGGAGCGCTGGTCGTGGCGCTGCTGGTGGTGCTGGGCGTCGATCTGCCGCTTTGGGGGCAGCTCGTCGTCTTCACGGTGGTCTCGCTGCTCGCGTTTTTCTTTCTTCGTCCTGTGCTCGTCCGGAAGCTGAAGCTCGACCAGAAGAGAGTCGTCGATTCTCTGGTCGGGGAGAATGCCACGGCGCTGGAGGACATGGGCGTCGGCGGGAACGGGCGGGCGGAGATGCGCGGCACGACCTGGAGCGCGCGCAATACCGGTGAGACGGCACTCATTCGCGGGCAACGATGCACCGTGGCGGGCGTGGATGGTCTGGTCATCCATGTGCGCGCTTCCTGATCAACAACTCCAACCAGCACGAGGAAAACGTCCATGTTCGATGGTAGTGGTGGCCTGATCGTCGCAGTCGTTCTCGCCATCTTCGCGATGATCATCATCTCGAAGATCGTTCGCGTCGTTCCGCAGCAGCAGGCATGGGTGGTGGAGCGGCTGGGCAAATACTCCGGCACGCTCGATGCCGGCCTGCACATCCTGATGCCATTCCTGGACGTGGTCCGCTACAAGCACTCGCTGAAGGAGATCGCGCTCGACGTTCCCGAACAGACCTGCATCACGAAGGACAACGTGCAGGTGGGCGTGGACGGCATTCTGTATTTCAAGATCCTCAATCCGGAGCGCGCCTCGTACGGCATCTCTGATTATTCTTGGGCCATCCAGCAGCTCGCGCAGACGAATCTCCGCAGCGAGATCGGCAAGATCGATCTCGACCGCACATTCGAGGAGCGCACGAAGATCAATACCGAGGTCGTGACCGAAGTGGATAAGGCCTCGGAATCTTGGGGCGTCAAGGTGCTGCGCTACGAGATCAAGAACATCAACCCTCCGCACGACGTGCTGGCGGCGATGGAGAAGCAGATGCGCGCCGAGCGTGAGAAGCGCGCCGTGATCCTGCAGTCGGAAGGTGAGCGCGACGCCGCGATCAACACGGCCGACGGGCACAAATCGCAGGTGATCAAGAACTCGGAAGCAAAACGGCAGCAGCAGATCAACGAAGCCGAGGGCTCCGCTCAGGCCACGTTGGCCATCGCCACCGCCACCGCGGAAGGCATCCGCCGCGTCGCTGAAGTCATCAAGATGCCGGGCGGTTTCGAAGCCATGCAACTCCGCCTCGCCGAGCAATACATTAAGGAGTTCGGCAACCTCGCCAAGACCGGCACCTCGATGGTCGTCCCGGCCAACGTCTCGGACATCACGTCGATGCTGCAGATGGCCATGGGCGTGATCAAGCAGAGCTCCAACGAACCGCCGAAGATGCCGATCACGCGGACTTCGGCGTAGGTTTCTCCCCGAGAGCCGCCCCTCACCCTACCCTCTCCCCACCGCGATGAAGCCGCGGCGGGGAGAGGGGACTTTTTCTACTGCCGACTCCGCTTACTGACCGTCAAATTTTTTCCCGTTGACATCTCCGGCAACGCGGGCATATCGTCATGTAACCGTTTACATCGCTCATGCCGCGCCCGAAAAAAGGTCTCGCCGCTATCTCACTCAATGTCACGATCCGTGACGTTGCGGCGAAGGCGGGCGTTTCGGTGGCTACGGTTTCGCGGGTGTTCAACCGCAAGGGGCCGATCCGGGAAGACACGATCCGGCGCGTGCTCGATGTCGCGGGGGAGATGCAGTACGTGCCGCACGCCGGTGCGCGCAGTCTCTCGACGCGATCGACGCGCACGATCGGTGTGGTGCTGCCGGATCTGCATGGCGAGTTTTTCTCCGAGGTGATTCGCGGGATCGACCTGGCGGCTCGGCAGAACGGCTATCACCTGCTGCTCTCCGGATCGCATTCGGATCGCGAGGAGATGCGCGCGGTGGTGCATGCGGTGCGCGGTCTGGTCGATGGTCTGATCGTGATGTCGCCCGATCTGGAGCCTTCGGCGTTGCTGGCCGATCTTCCAACGGGCGTCGATGTGGTGATGCTGAACTCGCGTGTCGATGGCCGCCCTTCGATCACGATCGACAATTCAGGCGGTGCGCGCGATGTCGTGCGGCATCTCCGTTCGCTCGGTCACGAGCGGATCGCGTTCATCGCCGGCCCCGCGCACAACGCCGACGCCGAACAGCGTCGTCGCGGATTCCGCACCGAAGTGCGTGCGTCGGGGATCGAGAGCACCGAGTTGCCGGGCGATTTCACGGAGACCTCGGGGCATGCGGCGGGACAGAAAATCGCGGCCACGGATCCGCGGCCGACTGCGATTTTCGCGGCGAACGACTCGATGGCTCTCGGCGCGCTCAGCGCGTTTCGCGATGCCGGCCTGCGTGTGCCCGAAGACATCGCCATCGTCGGCTTCGACGACATTCCGATTGCGCGCTTCCTCACGCCGCCGCTCACGACGGTGCGCGTGGAGATCGCGGAGCTCGGGCGCAGGGCGGTCAATCATGTCGTGCATGCGCTCGAGGATCGCGGCGACGCAACAAAGGGCGACAGCTCGAAAAAAAGAGATGTGATCAAGACGACGCTCGTCGTTCGCGAATCGTGCGGCTCGCCGCGCGCTCACGGACGCGGGACTCTGAACGAATCCACTAAAAAACAGGGTCGAAGCAAATGAAGGAGGGGTCCATGGCTCGGAGGTTTTTTCGATTTACATTGTTGCTTGCACTCATCGCGTGCCTGGCGATGACGCAACTTGCGTTCGCGCAGGGCACGACCGCATCGATTCGCGGCTCGGTGAAGGACGAGGGCGGAAATCCGTTCCCGACCGCGGAGGTCGTGGCCACGAACGTGGCCAGCGGTTTCCGGCACACCGCCACCGCGGGTGCGGACGGGACGTTTCTGATGCCCGGTCTCATCCCCGGCACGTATCGGATCGACGTGACCGCTCCTTCGTACAAGGGCGCGACCAAAGAGATCACGCTCCGTGTCGGACAGACGCTCGACGTCGATTTCCGATTGACGCCGGATCTCGTTCTCGTCGAGTCGATCACGGTCATGGGCTCCGCGGCCGTCGAGACGCGCACGCCGGAAGTGGCCACGAACGTCACGCCGGAGCAGATCGAGACGCTTCCGCAGAACGACCGCAACTTCCTCAACTTTGCGGCTCTCGCTCCGGGCGTTTCGCTCTCGACCGATCCGCAGCGCAAAGAAATCCGTGCGGGCGCGCAGGGTGCTTCCGCCACGAACGTCTACATCGACGGCGTCAGCATCAAGAACGACGTCACGCAGGGCGGCACGGTGGGGCAGGACGCCAGCCGCGGCAATCCGTTCCCGCAGAACGCCGTGCAGGAGTTCCGCGTGATCACGCAGAACTATGGCGCGGAGTACGCGAAGGCTTCGAGCGCGGTCATCACGGCGGTCACGAAGTCGGGCTCGAACAGCCTGAAGGGCGATGCGTTCATTTTCTATCAGGACAAGGATCTGGTCGGCGAAGATCCGTTCAATCCAACGGCGGATCCGGCGTACGAGCGCAACCAGTGGGGACTGAGCATCGGCGGTCCGATCATGCCGGACCGGATGCACTTCTTCTTCTCGTACGAAGCCAACGATCAGGACCGCGAGGAAACCGTCAGCCTGGGCGGCAATTTCCAGAACGCGACGGCACTGCGCCAGCAGCTCAGTCAGTACGTCGGCACGTTCACGCAGCCGTTCCGCAGCGATCTCGCCTTCGGCAAGGTCAGCTTTCAGCCGGGATCGAGTCAGCTCTTCGATTTCAGCGGGCTCTATCGCGCGGAGACGGATATCCGCGGTTTCGGCGGACAGACGAGCTATGAGTCGGCCGAAGATGTAAAGAACGATGTCTATGGCCTGACCGGCCGTCATCAGTTCACGGCCAGCACCTGGTTCAACGAGTTCTCGCTCAGCTTCCTGGAATCGAAATGGAACCCGCAGCCGGTGAATCCGGATCTTGTGGGCTTCGAGTACGAAGGACTGCTGCGCATCGGCGGCCGCGACACCGAGCAGCGCATCGGTCAGGAGCGTTTGTCGTTCCGCAATGACACAACGTTCTCGAATCTTCCGCTCGGAGCGGGCTCGCACACGGTGAAGGTTGGCGGAACGCTCGACTTCGCCGACTACACCGTCACGAAGTTCTTCGAGGAGAACCCGCGCTACTTCTTCGCGCCGGAGTTCGGCACGGCCATTCCTTATCGCGCGCGGTTCGGCCTCGGCGATCCCGATCTCTCCGCGGACAACACCGTGTTCGGCATTTATGCGAAGGACGATTGGCGCATCAACGATGCGCTCACGCTCAATCTCGGCCTGCGCTGGGATTACGAGACGAACATGCTGAACACGGACTACGTCACGCCCGCGGATGTTCGCGCGCGTCTGTCCGATTCGTTCTCGTCCAACTATTTCACGGACGGGAATGACCGCGAGGCGCCGACGTACATGTTGCAGCCGCGCCTCGGCTTCTCGTACGACGTGCTGAAGAACGGTCAGACGATCGTCTTCGGCGGCGCGGGCCGCTATTACGATCGTGTGCTCTTCAACAACACGCTCGACGAGCAGTTCCGTCTGCAGCACTCGGTCGGCGAATTCTTCTTCTCGGCGGACGGCTCGCCCGTGCGCGGACAACCGTCGGTGGTGTGGGATCCGAAGTACCTGACCAAGGCCGGCCTGCAGGAAGTCCTGTCCTCGGGGATCACCGGCAAGCCGGAAGTGTTCCTGATCGAAAACGACACGCGCGTGCCGTATTCGAATCAGTGGAACATCGGCGTGCGCCACACCTTCGGCCAGATGGTCGGCTCGCTCAGCTACGCCAGCATTCGCAGCTTCAACGGCCTGAGCTACCTGTGGGGCGCCGGTTTCTGCTGCCCGCAGTTCGATCCGGCTTACAGCAATGTGCTGGTCTCCTCGGATGATGTGAAGACGTGGTACGACGCTGTCTATCTCCAGCTCGATCGTCCGTTCAGCGGACGTTATGGCTTCAACGTGGCCTACACGTACGCCGACGCCGAACAGATCGGCGGCGATCTTTTCAGTCTCGATCGCCAGAAGATCTCCGACTGGCCGAAGTACGGCACGCCCGGATCGCAGGACCATCGCATCGTGGCCAGCGGCACGGTGGCCATTCCGTGGGACGCGCGTGTGAGCGGAATCCTGCAGTACAGCTCCGGCGACAAGTTCCGCATCCACGATTTCTCGAACGGCTTCTGCTCGGACAACAACTGCTACACGCCGGTGACGGGCGAAGGTCCGTCCTGGACCACGGTCGATCTCCGCGCGGAAAAGAGCTTCCCGATCATGGGACGTTTCGACATCGGCATCATCGCCGAGGCGTTCAATGTCTTCGACGAAGCGCGCTATCAGAACTTCCAGGATTTCAACCCGCCCGAGGGCAATCCGAACCTCGGCAAACCGACGTCGATCGTCAGCGGCTCACAGCGCAGATACCAGTTCGGACTTCGATTCGGATTCTGAAGACTCAACCAATACCCTGAACCAGTCCCCTCTCCCCGTCACAGGTTCATCGTGGCGGGGAGAGGGTTAGGGTGAGGGGCGTTTTTCGCGAGAGCGGCCCCTCACCCTAGCCCTCTCCCCTCGGCGATGAAGCCGCCGTGGGGAGAGGGGACTGGTTTTGCGTTTGCTTTGGCTTGTGCGTTTCCGGAGGTGGCTTCGATGCGGCTTTCTCGGAGATTCGTCGCGGTCGTGTTGTCGCTGACTCTGCTCGCCTGTAACGCGCCGCCGCAGGCGGCGCCGGTACGGCAGCGCGCGGTTGCGCATCCCACCGCACTCCTCGACGACGTGCAGAAGCGCACGTTTCTTTTCTTCTGGGAGACCACGAATCCCGAAAACGGCCTCGTGCCCGATCGCTGGCCGACGCCTTCGTTCTCCAGCATCGCCGCGGTCGGCTTCGGGCTGACTGCGTATGGTGTAGGCGCGGAGCGCGGTTGGATCACGCGTGAGGCTGCGGCGCAGCGCACGCTGACGACGCTGCGGTTCTTTCTCGAGTCGAAACAAGGCGACGCGGCGTCCGGCGTCACCGGCTATCGCGGTTTCTATTATCACTTCGTCAACATGAAGACGGGCGAGCGCTTCAAAACAGTCGAGCTGTCGTCGATCGACACGACGCTGCTGCTGGCCGGCGCGTTGTTCAGTCAGTCGTATTTCGATCGCGACGATGCCACCGAGCGCGCCATTCGCGAGACGGCCGAGCAACTGTATCGCCGCGCGGACTGGACATTTTTCTTCGAGCGCCCGCCTCTCATCAGCATGGGATGGACACCCGAGGGAGGACTGCTCGACTACGACTACACCGGCTACAACGAAGCCATGATTCTCTACATCCTCGCGCTCGGATCGCCGACGCATCCGGTCGGCAAAGAATCGTGGGACGCCTACACGAAAACGTATCGCTGGGCCACGCACTACGGCCAGGAGCATCTCGTCTTCCCGCCGCTGTTCGGCCATCAGTACTCGCACGTCTGGATCGACTTCCGCGGCATCCAGGATGAATACATGCGCGCGAAAGGAATCGACTACTTCGAGAACTCGCGACGCGCCACGTATTCGCAGCAAGCGTACGCAGTCGACAATCCGATGGAGTGGAAGGGCTACGGCGAAAATGTCTGGGGCCTGACGGCGTGCGACGGGCCGATCGACGCGACGCTCGCCATCGACGGCAAACAGCGCCAGTTCTGGACGTATCGCGCGCGCGGCACCGCGCCCGGCGCGGGAGAGGACGACGGCACGCTCGCTCCCACCGCGGCCATCTCGTCGATCGCGTTCGCGCCCGAGATCGCCATCCCGGCCATGCAGGCGATGCATCGGACCTGGGGCACGCATCTCTATCAGCAATACGGCTTTCTCGACGCGTTCAATCCGACGCTCAGCATCGATACGAAAGTCGCGGCCGGAACGATCGTCCCCGGTGTGGGCTGGTTCGACGTCGATTACCTCGGCATCGACCAAGGTCCCATCGTGGCCATGATCGAGAACCACCGCTCGGAGCTGGTCTGGAAGACGATGCGCAAGAATGAGCACATCATTCGCGGACTGAAACGCGCGGGATTCACGGGCGGGTGGTTGGGGGCGGGAGAACCGAATTGAGAATTGAGAATTGGGAATTGAGAATGAGAGGCGGCGCGCGCCGGCGTCCACGATTCTCAATTCTCAATTCTCAATTCTCAATTCCGGTCCTGCTTCTTCTGCTTTCCTGTTCCGGCGCACACCGCGACAAGGTCACAACTATCGAGTTCTGGGCCCTCGGCCGCGAGGGCGAGGTGGTCGTCGAGCTGCTACCGCAGTTTCATCGCGAGAACCCGGACATTCGCGTGGACGTGCAGCAGATTCCGTGGTCGGCCGCGCACGAGAAGTTGCTGACGGCGTTCGTCGGCGATTCCTTTCCCGACGTCACGCAGATCGGCAACACCTGGATCCCCGAACTGGCCACGCTGCGCGCGATCGAGCCGCTGAACGCGCGCGTGTCGACGTCGAAGATCATCCGCCAGCGCGATTACTTCCCCGGGATCTGGCAGACGAACGTCGTACGCAATCAGCTTTTCGGCGTTCCCTGGTACGTCGATACGCGCGTGCTCTTCTATCGCACG
Organism: Acidobacteriota bacterium; assembly: GCA_030775085.1. Lineage (GTDB taxonomy): Bacteria > Acidobacteriota > Thermoanaerobaculia > Gp7-AA8 > Gp7-AA8 > QHVT01. The sequence goes on from JALYJW010000001.1 coordinate 120,356, forward strand.
GACGTCATCGAGCACCCGCCGCGCACGTGGAGCGAATGGATCGCCATCATGGAGCGGCTGAAGCGCGAGTCGCGCGATCCGCATTTCTTTCCGCTGCTCATGCCGACCAATGAATGGAACCAGCCCGTGATCCTGGCCGTACAGCGCGGAGCGGAGCTGGTGACATACGAAGGCGAAGCTCGTTTCGAGGATCCGCGTTTCATCGAAGCGTTCACGTTTTATCTCGACATTTATCGCCGCGGCCTGGCGCCGGTGGTGAGCAACAGCCAGGTGTCGAATCTCTATCAGCAGTTTGGCGCGGGCGAGTTCGCGATGTTCATCAGCGGTCCGTGGGACGTCGGCAACCTGCGCCTGCGATTGCCGGCGGAGCTGCAGGACAAATGGAGCACCGCGCCGATGCCTGCACCCGACGGCACGCCATATCCCGGTGCGTCGCTGTCCGGCGGCTCGAGTCTGGTGATCTCCAGCCGCTCGAAGAAACAGGATGCGTGCTGGAGGCTGATCGAGTTTCTCTCTCGCCCGGAGATCCAGATGCGCTTCTTCGAACTGAGCGGCGATCTCCCCGCACATCGCGCCGCCTGGGCCACGCCGAAGCTCGCCGACGATCCGCAGATCGCCGCGTTCCGCATTCAACTCGACAACACCGCGGCATTGCCGAGCATCCCGGAATGGGAAAACGTGGCTACGTCAGTGTTCGAATACGGCCAGCTCGGCGCACGCGGTCGCTACAGTCCCCGCGAAGCCGCGTTGCAACTCGACCGCAAGGTCGATGACATGCTCGAGAAAAGGCGATGGGTACTGGCGCGATGAGCACAGCACGGTGCAGTTGCAACAGCGTCGCGAATCGTTGGTCACGTGTGGATCACCGCACGCGTTTATTCACCACAGAGCCACAGAGGGAACGGAGGAGGACGGAGGAAGGCAATTGTCGGAAAAGGCGGTGCTCATGTCCATTGGTTTCCTCTGTGTCCCCTCCGTGCCCTCTGTGTCTCTGTGGTGAATGCACGCCTGCGATCAAGCGAGCAAGAAATTCGTCGCGTCGCCCCGCGCGAGGTTCCCTCGCATGAAGCCTGAAACCCGCGCGGCCATCGTGTTGCTCATCCCGGCGATGACGCTCATCACGGTTTTCTACCTCGTGCCCGTTGCAGGCGCGGTGGTGTTGAGCGCGACGGACTTCGACATCTATTCGATCGGCGATGCGTCGGCCACGCGCTTCATCGGCGTGGGCAACTATCGCGAGCTCCTGGGCAATGCGCTTTTCTGGCGCGCGCTGACGAATACGCTTTATTACTCGCTCGTCGGCGGTCCGTTGACGATTCTCGTGGCGCTCGCCGCGGCGTTGTTGCTCAATGCGAAGCTGGCGCGGTTCAAGCCGCTGTTTCGCACGATCTATTTCGCGCCGGTAGTGACGACGATCGTGGCCGTGGCGGTTGTGTTTCGTTTTCTCTATCACTCGCGCGTCGGGCTGCTGAATCGGATTCTCGATCTGGTTGGCATTGCGCCGATCGACTGGCTCGGCGATCCGCGTTGGGCGATGCCGGCGTTGATCCTGTTCGCGGTCTGGAAGAATTTCGGCTACGCCGCCGTGATCTTCGTGGCTGGCCTGCAGAATGTGCCCGAGGAGTTGTATGAGGCGGCGCGCATCGACGGCGCGGGACCGGTGCGGCAGTTCCGCCACGTCACGCTGCCGGAGCTCGGGCCGACCTTTGTGTTCGTCAGCGTGATCACCGCCATCGGCTTTCTGCAGGCGTTCGCGGAGCCGTACGTCCTGACGCCCGAAGGCGGGCCGCTCAACGCCACGCTCACGATCGTCATGCTCATGTATCGCGAAGGGTTCCGCTGGTGGAACATGGGATATGCAGCCGCCGTGGCGTTCGTTCTCTTTGCGCTGGTGCTCCTCGGCACGCTCGCGCAGCGGTTCATCCGGAGGACGCGGTGAAGCTATTCAAGTTCATCCTCCTCCACACGGCGCTGATCATCGGCGCGATCGCGACCGCCATTCCGCTGTTGTGGATGATCTCTGCGTCGCTGATGCCGCAAGGGGAGGCGACGTCGTTTCCGCCGCCGGTGATTCCGAGCCGCATCACGTTCGAGCATTACACCGATCTCTTCACGCGACTTTCCCTCGGACGCGCGTTCATGAACAGCATGTTCGTAGCGATCATCGGCACCGCGGCTTCGCTGCTCTTCAATTCGATGGCCGGTTATGCGTTCGCCAAGCTGCGCTTCCCCGGCCGCGATCGCATCTTCGCGTTTCTTGTGCTGGCGCTGGCAATTCCAGCGCAGGTGGCGATGCTTCCGCTCTTTCTCCTGCTCAAGTCGTTGGGACTGGTGAACACGTACCTCGGCGTGCTGATCCCGTACATGTCCGGGATCTACGGAGTGTTTCTGGTGCGGCAATTCATGGTCTCCATCCCGGACGACCTGCTGGCCGCGGCGCGTATCGACGGCGCGAGCGAGTTGCGCATCTACTGGAACATCGTGCTGCCCGTGGCGCGGCCAGTGCTGGCCACGCTTGCCATCTTTTCGTTCATGTCCGCATGGAACGATTTCATGTGGCCGCTCATCATCCTCACCAGCGACGATCGCTACACGATGCCCGTGGCCGTAGCCACGCTCCTGGGCGAGCACGCGCTCGATCTCGAGCTGATGATGGCCAGCGCCGTGCTCACCATCGTCCCGGTCCTGACGCTCTTCTTCGTTCTTCAGAAGCAATACATCGGCGGCATGATGGCGGGGAGCGTGAAGGGATGAAATTGAAAATTGAAAATGGAAAATTGAAAATTCGAACGCCCAACTCACGCTCCGATTTTTCAATTTTCAATTTTCAATTTTCAATTTGCGTTCTGCTGGCGCTCAACGCGTCGGCCGCGGATCTGCAAACCGGCACATGGCGCGCCGTACCCGCAACCGGCGTCGAGATGTCGATCACGCGCGCTGAGGGACGGACCAACGACGCGCTGAAGATCGACTTCGACTTCAAAGGCCACGGCGGTTATGCGATCGCGCGGCGCGATGGCGCGATCGAGTTGCCGGAGAATTTCGATCTGTCGTTCTGGATGAAGGCGGTGGCGCCGCGGAACACGCTCGAGGTGAAGCTGGTTCGCGGCGACGATGTGTGGTGGTCGGTGCGGCGCGAGCTCGACTATCCGCGCGACTGGCGTCGCTTCTCGTTCAAGAAACGCAACTTCGAGTTCGCGTGGGGACCGGGAGGTCCGGCGCCGCTGCCGAATCGAATCGACGCGATCGAGATCGTCGTCACTGCCGGCACCGGAGGGAAAGGAACGGTCTGGATCGATGAGGTCGCGCTCGCGCCGCTCGATACCGCGCCGGCCGGCACGTTGCCACAGATCACCAGCCTGCCGTGGACGAGTGATCGCGTCCATGAGATCGGCGGACTGATCATCGATTGGGAAAGGGCGCCCCCGTCGTACGAGATCGTCACCGAGCACGCCACGCATCCCGTCGCCTCGACGAATGGCGGCCGCGACATTCTTTATCTTCCCGATACCGACACGCGCTCGATCGCCGTTCACTATGTTGGCGACTACGCGATCAACGAGGTGCGCGCGCTGCCGCCGATGCGTAGCGAGAACGATTTCTTCTTCGCCGTGGCCGCGGAATCGGCGCGCGGCGAGTATCCGCGCTATCTCCATCGCGAGCAGTCCTATTGGACCATCCTCGGCGGCACCAACGGTGAAGAAGAGGAAGCTCTGCTGAGCGAGGATGGCGCGATCGAGGTAGGAAGCGCGCGTTTCTCGATCGAGCCGTTTCTTTGGATCGACGGCAAGCTCGTGACGTGGAACGACGTCGATATCGAACAGCGCGAAGGACCCGCGGTGGTCTGGAAGAAACATCTGACGATCACGCCGAGCGTTGATGCCGGCGTGCTCAAAGTTCGTTACCAGACCGCACCGAACGCGAAGCTCTTCCTGGCCATTCGACCGTTCCAGGTGAATCCGCCCTGGCAATTTCTCAAACGCACCGGCGGCGTGGTGCCGGTCACGCGCATCCGACAGGTGCAGAACACGATCGAAGTCGAAGGCGAGCGACCCGTCGTGATCGCGGCACAGCCGAACGCGTTTGGCGCAACTTCCTTCCAGTCCGCGGACATCAGCGAGTATCTGCGCAGCGGACGATTGCCAGCGGCCACCGAAGTCGCGGATTCCTCCGGCTTCGCGTCGGCGGCGATGTCCTTCGACGCGCACGACGTCACGATCTCGATGCCACTCGATCCGTCGCAAGGCGCGAAACGCGCGGCGCCGGCTTCGCCATGGCGCATTGACGTTCCTGCAGACCCGCGCATCGCGAAAACGCTCGAGGCCCAACTCAAATACATCCTCATCAACATGGACGGCGCGTCGATTCAGCCGGGCTCGCGCTCGTACGAGCGGTCGTGGATTCGCGACGGATCGCTGACCTCTACCGCGCTACTTCGATTGGGGCGGCGCGCCGAGGTGCGCGACTTTCTCGAGTTCTACGCGAAGGCTGTGTCAGCCGAAGGATATGTGCCGTGCTGCGTGAGCACGAGCGGCGCGCCCGATCCCGTGCCGGAGCACGACAGCCACGGCCAGTTCATCTACCTCGTGGCTGAGTACTACCGGCACACGCGCGACCGCGCCACGGCCGAGTCGATGTGGCCCGTCGTACAGCGCGTCGTGAATTACATCGACAAGCTGCGGCACCAGCGGATGAACGGCTCCTATCGCGGAACGCCGTTCTACGGCATGGTCCCCGAATCGATCAGCCACGAAGGCTACTCCGCGAAGCCGATGCACTCGTACTGGGACACGTTCTTCATCCTGCGCGGGCTGAAAGACGCGACCTTCCTCGCGCAGGAGCTGAAGAAACCGGAAGCGCCGCAGTACGCATCCTTGCGCGATGAGTTCCGCCGCGATCTCGTGGCGTCGCTGCAGGCCACGATGACGAGCCACAACATCGACTACATCCCCGGCTCCATCGAGCTCGGCGACTTCGACGCCACATCGACGACGGTCGCCGTGTCACCGCTCGACGAAGCCGAATCGCTCCCGCAGGCCGCGTTGCAACGCACATTCGAGAAGTACTGGGAGCACGCGCTCGAACCGCGCACCTACACGCCGTACGAGTGGCGCGTCGCCGGCACGCTCATTCGCCTCGGCCATCCCGAACGTGCCCGCGCGCTCAGCGACTACTTCTACGAAGACCAGCGCCCGCAGGCCTGGCGGCAATGGGCGGAAGTCGTCCACCGCAACCCGCGCGAGCCCTCCTTCATCGGCGACATGCCCCACACCTGGGTCGGCTCCGACTTCATCCGCAGCACGCTCGACTTCTTCGTCTACGAAAAAGAAGACGCCCTCATCCTCGCCGCCGGCGTCGATGACGCATGGCTCGACCGCGGCATCGCCGTCGAAAACATCTCCACCCACTTCGGCCCCGTGAGCTACACGATGAAACGCGAAAAGGGCGTGGTCGTGCTGCACATGAAGACGAAGCCGAAGGCGAAAATCCTCGCGCCGGTGGGGGTGGTGGTGCGGTGAGTCCTTACGCGGAGAGTCTCAAAGTCTCAAAGTCGCAAAGTCTCAAAGAGGTAGCCGATAGGCATCTTTGAGACCTTGAGACTTTGCGACTTTGAGACTCTCCCGTCATAGCCCGTGATTCCTGATCACGTCCGCATAAAACCTGGCGCTTGCTTTCAGCGTGCGTTGTTGCGTGCCGTAGTCGACGTGGATGATGCCGAAGCGTTTCGAGTAGCCGAGGGCCCATTCGTAGTTGTCTAGGAGCGACCAGACCATGTAACCGCGGACGTCGGCGCCTTCGGCGATGGCGTCGAGGATGGCGTGGAGGTGCGTGCGCAGGTAATCGACGCGCAGGGCATCTTCGATGCGGCCTTCGTGCGCGACCGGCGGATCGTAGAACGCGGCTCCGTTCTCGGTGATGTAGATCGGCAGTTTGCCGTAGCGCTCCGTCACCCACAACAGGATGTCCGTCAGCCCCTGCGGGAACACTTCCCAGCCCACGTCGGTGTAGGTCGCGCGCGGATTGCGGACGCGTGTGGCGCGCTCGATCACGTTGGCGGGGTCGTTCTGCGTGAGTCCGCGCGTGTAGTAATTCACACCCACGAAATCGACTGGCTGCCGCAACTTGGCGAAATCGCTGGACGGAAACTCCGGCCAGGCTTCGCCGAACATGTCCTGCATCTCCGGCGGGTACTCGCCGAAGAACAGCGGATCGAGATACTGCCGGTTCATGTACGCATCGGCGCGGCGTGTGGCCGCGGCGTCGTCATCGCTGCCGGACGCGGCGTACTTCGGCTCGAGATTCACGACGATGCCGATGCGGTTCTTCCCCATGCCGCGATAAACCTCGAGCGCCGCGGCATGCGCGCGCAGGAGATTATGCGACGCGATGGGAGCCTCGAACTTGTTGCGGTGTCCCGGCGCGAGCGCGCCGTGCAGATAACCGCCGTCGCTCACCACCCAAGGCTCGTTCAGCGTCGACCAGGTCTGCACGCGATCGTCGAGCGCGCCGAACAACACCTGCGCATATTCGGCGAACCAGGAAGCAACGTCTCGGTTCAGCCAACCGCCGCGATCGTCGAGCGCCGCGGGCAGGTCCCAGTGATAGAGCGTGGCCAGCGGCTGGATGCCGGCAGACAGAAGCTCATCGACGAGGCGCCGATAGAAATCGAGGCCGGGCTGATTGACCTTGCCCGTGCCGTCGGGAAGGATGCGGCTCCAGGAAATGCTGAAGCGATAGGCCTGCAAGCCGAGGTCACGCATGAGCGCGATGTCCTGGCGATAACGATGGAAGTGATCGCAGGCCACATCGCCGGTATCGCCGTTCACGGTGCGGCCGGGAGTGTGGCTGAAGCGATGCCAGATGCTCGGGCCGGCGCCTTCCGCGAGAGGGGAACCTTCGATCTGATAGGCGGCGGTGGCAGCGCCCCAGAGAAAGCCTTGCGGGAAGCGGCGCTGCTCGTTCAGCGAGGAGGATGGCATGGCCGGCGAAGTTTACACTCGCCGCAATGAAAACGGTTACGGTGGCTGAATTTGGCCGTTTCGGTCCTTTTCTGACTTGCACGAGCCCGGAAAAGTTGCATAATGCCGTCCCTATGCACGTCAGGACCGCCGTTCTCCCACGCGTGAAGCTCTCCGTCGTCGGTACGTAAGACTTGGTGTCGTGTCCCAACCGGACACGACACCCTGAGTTCGCCTCAGCGCGACCGTACGTGCCCAAGGCTAGGCCAAACAGCGCCGCCGGCCGTGCCGGCTCAGCCGTTCATGTCCTTCCCGGCTTCGAGTTTCTTGATTCCGTCCGCCAGGGTCTTTTTGTTGATCTCGTCCGGAGCCTGCGCCAGCGCCAGTTTGGCGTGTTTGAGCGCGTCCTTGTAGCGACCCACCGCCGAGTAGCCGCGCGCCAAGCCGACGTGGACCGGCCACGCGTTCGGATGACGTTTGGCGTTCAGCTCCCAGACCTTCAGCGCTTCTTCCTTCTTCCCCTGCCCGAGGAGTTGGCGGCCGTATTGGTGCAACTCGATCGGGCCGGCGGTGTGGTGACTGAGAGCCTTGGTACGCGTGGCTGCGGCGTCGGCCGTTTTCCCCGCTGCTTCCTGCGCCTGCGCCAGCGTGTTCAGCGTCTGGAAGTTTTCCACGCCGATGAACTGCCGGTTGACCGCGGCGTCCGCGAATTCGAGCGCGTCGTTGGGGCGCTTGACCTGCATCGCGTACTGCGCGGCGGCGACCCAGTTCTGCCAGTTGAAGCCCTGAAAGTTGCGCAGCTCGTCGCGGATGCGAGCCATGTGCAGATCGGTGGCGTTGCCGACCGAGACCGTGAACGGCACCTGCAGCTCTTCCCACTTCAGCGCCACCGTGGCCTTGTCCGGCCTGCGATCGGTGAACTCGTAGGTGAGCCACTCGTTGTACTCGGCCTTCGAAGGCTTCACTTTCACACGCAGCGCGTCTTCCTTCGCGTCGTAGAAGTAACTACCCCATGAGTCGTGATTCTTCGAGAAGATGACCGTCCACTCGTCCGCGCCCGGGATCATGAAAAGGCCGTAGCTGCCCGCGGCCAGCGGCTGACCTTCGATCTTCACGTCGTGCGAGACCGTGAAGACGGTGTTCTCGTTCGCGCCGGCGCGCCACGGACATTCCGTGCAAGTGCCGAACGGATCGTCGGGTGCTCCCATCGGAACGAGAGCGCCCCAGATCTTGCCGCGGCGGTCCGTACCGTCCGGCGCGTGGACGTCAGGGCTGCTGTAGTCGATCTTGACTTTGACGACGCCGATGTGCTGCGAGACGGACGACACCTGATTGTCGCCGCTGGGCGGGGTGCTGATGGCCTGCGCCGTTGCTTTGGTGGGGACGTTCGTTGCCAACAGCGCTGCCAGCAGCACTGTCAGCGAAAGGGATGCGATGTGCGTGCGATGCATGGACTCCTCCTGTGCGGCAGATGATAGGTCCGCGCCTGCGACAGGGCGGTGAACGACGCGTAGCGATTTACAATCGAGGCGATGTCCTTCCGCCGCATCGTCGTCCACGGCGCATCACGGGACCCCAGGTCCCTCTCTGACGCTCGTCTGCAGAAGCTGATGACCGAGCGACTGCTGCCGGACGCGGACCGCGAGGCCGTCGACCGCCGCATCTGGGATCTCTTCGGCCAAGAGTGGTGCGTGATGGCCACCGACCTCTCCGGTTTCTCGCGCGGCGTTGCCGAGTTCGGGATCATCCACTTCCTGCAGACGATCTATGAAGCCGAGCGCATCCTCGTGCCGGTCGTGGAGAGCCACGACGGCATCCTGCTAAAGGTCGAAGGCGACAGTTTCATGGTGATCTTCTGCAGCGTAGACAAGGCACTGCACGCGTCGATCGAAATGCAGCGCACGGTGCGCCGCTACAACGCCGAGCGTCCCACCCTCGAGCACGTTCTTCTCGGCGTCGGCTTGGGTTTCGGCCGCATGTTGCGCATCGGCGACGCCGACGTGTTCGGGGTCGAGGTCAACTCCGCCTGCATTCTCGGCGAGACGTACGCGAAGGGCTACGACATCCTCGTGACGCAAGCGGTACGCGATGGTGCGGGCGATGACGTCGCGTTCGAGGCTTTCGAGCACGTGCCGCCCGGTGCGCGCGGAGCGTATCGTGTGGTGTACGAGGAGTGAATCGAATGGTCCGTGTCATGTTCCTGCTGGCGATGCTCGTTGCGCCGATTCTTGCGGCGGAAGTACCAATTGCAGTGCCGGAGGCGGAAGCGAAGCTGCCGCTGTTCATCGTTCACTTCACGACCGGTCCGGCGTGGGTGGAGGGCAAGCCGTTTCCGGAGCAACAGCACGCGCGCGAGCATTCGGCGAACTTGCAGCGCCTGCGGGGCCGCGGGTCGATCCTCATCGGCGCGCGCTACGGTGAGACCGGAATGGTCATCCTCCGCGCCGAATCCGAAGAAAGCGCGCGGGCCGAAATCGATCAGGATCCCGCGGTGAAATCCGGCACATTCCAATACACGCTTTCAGAGCTGCGGCCGTTCTACAACGGCTGTGTGCCGTAGGACGACAACCTCAGTCGTCGAGCAGATTCGTCGCGAACGCTCGTTGCCCGCCGAGGGAAGTGTAGAACGCCCAGATGGCGAAGCCGATGACTGCCGCGATCGGGATGAGGTTCGTGGATTGCCATCCTCCGGCGGTATAGAACGGATATTGGAACGAAGCCATGAACGTTGCCTGCGCTACAGCGATGGCGAGCAATCCATAGCGTGCAGTGACGAAGGCCATCATGGTTACGATCGTGATCGAGGCCCAGGTGATCCCTCCGATGGCGATGTAGTGCCCGGTCATGATCACCAGGCCGAGTCCGATCGCGGCCGGCAGGCGCCGGCGCAGGATCAACATGAATGTCACGAGTACGACGATGAAAATGAAGCCCCGCAGTGCGCCGCTTGCGATCATGAACGGGATGGAGCCGAACGCGAACCGCGATCCGCCGAGCGCATCGAGAAAGCCGACCTCGGGCGGAGGGTCGAGCGCATTGCGACGATCGAGCATCCATAAATACGCGGCAATCAAGCCCGAATGCGCCAGACCGCAGACCATGCCGATCAGCACGTCGCGACCCACCATGGGATCGCGTGCATTTCCGGAGAGGAGACGTGAGGAGGCGATGAGCGCCGTAGGCCATCTCCGCCGGACAAATGGCTCTAGAGCGAGGTAAAGCACGTAGACGACGGCCGCCCAAAACACGTTGTCAGCGATGGCCCGTTTCACGACCCAGAGCTCGTGGAAGCCCGAAGGCTGATGGTCCGCGGTCAGCAGATCCGCTGCGATACCAGCGAGTAGCATGAATACGGCGACCCGAAGCGCACCAGAGCGGTCGCCGCGGCCAACCCTCGCGTTGCGCCACGCCAAGAGCAACCCGACGACGAGCATGATTGTCGTGAGGAGGACGACGAAAATCGTCAGAGCCGGTCGCTCGAACGCAACGTTCTCCATCGTTGCGTTCTCCCAGGCGCCGGTGAGCCGGAAGAGAACAGGTTGTCCACGCCATGCCGCGGCTTCGACGTGAATCGGTGTGCCGTCATCAGGATGCTGCCCGCTCCAGGCGACGTGAGCGTCGATTGCGGAAGTCGGCAGGAGTCGCGGAGCAGCGGACGTGAGCTTCTTCGGATCGAGCCCGGCTGCAGACAGCAGCGGCGCCCAGTTCAAAGTGCGTGGCTTGACGCCCTGTCCCGGCTGCGCAATCAAGGCCACCAGACGTCCGTCGCGATCGATGTCCGCTCTCGTCGAGCCAGGCGCTTCGACTGTGTTCGGGAAACCCGGTTCCACCGGCTTCGCTGTCTCGAACCGCGTGAAGGTGAGGGGGGGGATCCCCCGTTCCAGTCGCTTCCATTTGGAGGGCGTTTTTACCTGGTCCGCGATCCAGCCGATGTAGTTTCTCTGCTGTGTGAACTGATGATTCGCGTATGGCTGGCGCGGAATGCCAAGGGCTCTCAGGATGGCCGACGTTCGCTCCGCCAGAACTTCCGGCGATTTTTCGAAGCGCGCGTACTGGCCCATGCCGAATCGTTGCTTGGCCAAGACAACGACGCCCATGAGGAGCACCACGGCAGCGAGCAGGCTCCACGCTTGCCAGACCCTGAGGGTTCCCTCGGTTCCGGCGGCGGCAACGACGCGTGGCGATGGCGTTTCACCCGCGGCCATGGCAGCAGCAAGCGGATCGCCGCCGGGCAGGGAAGCGATGATCTCGCGCGCGGAACGCGGACGCTGCGCTGGATCGTCCGATAAACAGCGGAGGATGATCCGTTCCACCGCCGGATCGAGATCGCGGATGATGCTCGACGGCGTGGTGATCTCGCTGGCCGCATCGCGGACGCGTTCCGGGAGCGTCCGCGCCGCATGCGCGGCCTTGCCGGTGAAGAGCTCGTACATCACCAACCCGAGCGAATAGAGATCGCTCTGCACGGTGGCCGGCTCGCCTCGCAATTGCTCGAGCGCCATGTAGGCGGGCGTTCCGGCGATGGTGCCGTCGTCTTCATCGTCGGAAAGCGCCAGGCCGAAGTCCATGATCCGGGCATCGCCGAGCGAGTCGATCATGATGTTGGCGGGCTTGAGATCGCGATGCAGGATTCCTTTCGCATGCGCGGCCATGAGTCCGGCGGCGATGCCGCGCGCGATGTCGACTGCCTTGTCGTGCGCGAGCCGTCCGATGCGCCGCAGCAGCTTGGCCAGATCCTCTCCGTCGACATACTCCATCGCCACGAAGTGCGCGCCTTCCCAGTCGACGATGTCGTAGATGCGGCAGACATTCGGATGCGCGACCTGCCGCCCGAGACGAACCTCATCGTGCAAACGGCCCAGCAGAATCGGATCGCGAGCCAGTCGCGCAGGAAGGAACTTGAGCGCCACAGCCTGATCGAGCTTCGTATCGTCGGCGCGATAGACCTCGCCCATTCCACCTGAACCGAGAATGCCGGCGATGCGATAGCGACCGGCGATGATCGTGCCGGGCGCGAACTGGGAAACCGTCACCTGACGACGGCGCGAAGAACGTTCGTCCGATGACTCGATGCGCGTAGTCTTGTCAGTATCGGGCGTCGGGGTAGTCATGGGGGATGCGAGATTGTACGCTGCCGCCGGTATGAGATCCGTCCTCTACTTCCACGGATTCGCCTCATCGCCGGGCAGCGCGAAGATCGCGGCGCTGCGGCCGTTGCTGGCGCCGCATGGGATCGAGTTGAACGCCCCCGATCTCAATGTGCCGTCGTTCGAGCATCTCGATTTCGATGCCGTGGTCGATCATGCGTTGGCCACCGCACGCGTCACTCCACCCCGAGCGATGGTCGGCAGTTCCCTCGGCGCACTCGTCGCGCTGGCCACGGCGCAACGCAGTGCTCCTGTACCACTCGTGCTCATCGCGCCCGCGTTCGGGGTAGCGCGCCGCTGGCAGACGAAGATTGCTGACGGCGATCCGATCATGACGTTCAATTTCGCGCGCAATGCGGATGCGCCGATCCATCGCGCGTTCTTCGAGCAGATGACGCGGCTGCACGTCGATGACGAGCCGCCGTCGTCGCGCGTGACGGTCATCATGGGCCGCAAGGATGAAACCGTGCCGTTCGCGATCGTCGAGGAGACGTGGCAGAAGTGGGAGAGCTCAGGACGGCTGGCGGCAGGCTCGCGTTTCATTGTGCTCGAAGAAGGCAATCACAGTCTCGTCGATGATGCGGGCGTGATCTGCGATGCGATTGTCGAGGCAGCGTCATGATCGCGGTCACGCGCGACGTCAGTCCTTCGATTGCGCATGCGGAGTTGACGCACCTCCCGCGCGTGCCGATCGACTACGAGCGCGCACGCGAGCAGCATGAGGAGTATCGCGCGCTGCTGTCTTCGCTCGGTTGCACAGTGATCTCGCTTCCCGGCGATGCCGCGTATCCCGATTGCGTGTTCATCGAAGATACGGCCGTCGTCTTCGACGAGATGGCCGTGATCACACGCCCCGGTGCTCCGTCGCGGCGTGGTGAAGTGGATGTCGTAGCCGAGGCGTTGGCGCCGCTGCGTAAGCTCGTGCGAATCGAAGCGCCGGCGACGATCGATGGCGGCGACGTGTTGGTGCTCGATGAGCGCATCTATGTCGGACGCTCGGAGCGCTCCAACGAGGAAGCGCTCGCACAACTGCGCCGGCTGACCGGACGCGAGGTGATCGGCGTCGATCTGCATGGCGCGTTGCATCTCAAGACGGCGATCACACGCGTCTCGCACGACACGCTGCTCGTGAATCGCGAATGGGTCGACGTCACGCCGTTCGCAGGATGGACGCTGCTCGATGTCGATCCCGCGGAGCCGTTCGGTGCGAACGCCGTGCTCCTCGATGACGTCATCGTCTACCCGGTTTCGTTTTCACGGACGCGCGCGAAACTGGAGTCGCGCGGTTTTCACGTGCGCATCGTGCATGCTGACGAACTGGCCAAAGCCGAAGGCGGCGTGACGTGCTGTTCTCTGCTGATGCGATAACCTTTTGGAATCGGAGGATTCATGAAGCCCCTTTTCGCAATCCTGCTCCTCGTTGCAGCATTCGCCGTAGCCGTGCCCGCCGAGGCCGGCACTGACTGCCGCATGAACTTCACCATGACCGGATGGTCATTCTTCTATCGCACCGCTGATGGCAACGGGACGATCAGTTGTGAGAACGGCCAGACCGCCAACGTCCACGTCTACTCGAAAGGCGGCGGCGTAACGTTCGGCCGCTCGAAGATCAAAAACGCCACGGGACGTTTCACCGAGGTCGGCGACATCTCCGACCTCTTCGGAACGTACGTGCAGAGCGAAGCGCACGCCGGCGCCGGCAACTCCACGAAAGCGTCCGCGCTGACCAAAGGAACGGTCTCGCTCAGCATCGTCGGCAAAGGCAAAGGAGTGGACGTCGGGATCTCATTCGGCAAGTTCGTGATCGAGAGGCGGTGAGGCTCGGTCTACGCGACTCCGAATGACATGCGTCGCGAGAGCATCCTCATCCGCCTTCGGATACTTACTTGCTGAATTAACCCTCCGTCATTCTGAGCGAGGCCGGGTGGGTGGGTGTGAAGCGAAGAATCTCAAAATACGTAACGCGTGGCACAGGCCATGTTTTTCGTAGTTTGAGATCCTCACGCTCACGCCCGCCCAACCACCTCGCTCAGGATGACGGGGATGTGGGACGTGAAGTTCCTCGGAAGGGAGGAGGCTACGATACGCACATGAAGAATCCGCACACGTACAAGATGCAGCTCCTATGGGACGGCAACCTCGGCGAGGGCACGTCGACTTACCCAGGCTACGGCCGTCAATACCGGGTCGTCATCGACGGCAAGCCGGACCTGCACGGTTCCGCCGATCCGATGTTTCGCGGAGAGGCGGAGAAGCACAATCCGGAAGACCTTTTTCTCGCGGCCGTGTCGTCGTGTCACATGTTGTCGTACCTCGCGCTCTGCGCGCGCGGGTCGATCAACGTCGTCGACTATCGCGATGACGCCAGCGGAGACCTCGTGCTCGAAGGCGGCGGCGGACGCTTCGTGGAGATCCGGCTGCATCCGGTCGTGACGATTGCCGACGCCAAAGACGCCGATCGCGCCAAGGCTCTGCACGAAAAGGCGCACGAGCTCTGCTTCATCGCCAACTCCTGCAGCGTTCCGATTCGTCACGAAGCAATCGTGCGCGTCGAAGGCGCCGCGGAGAACGAAGCGTGATCGATCTCGCGATCGAGCTCGAGGACCGGCCCGGGGCGCTGGCCGAAATGGGGGAGGCCCTCGGCAGTGCCGGAGTGAGTGTCGAGGGCGGCGGGGTGTTCGTCGTCAACGGCATCGGCGTCGCGCATTTCCTGGTTGCCGACGGCCGCGCCGCGCGCGAAGCGCTCGAAGGCGCGGGCATGCGCGTCATCGAAGAGAACGAGATCGTCACGCTGCGACTGCGTCAGGACGAGCCCGGCCAACTCGGCAAGATCGCTCGCAGGATGGCTGAGGCAGGAGTGAACATCCGCGTGCAGTACAGCGACCACGATCATCAGTTGATCCTGGTCGTCGACGATCCGGAGAAAGGGCGCGAAGTATCGGAGCGCTGGACCCGGGAAAGCCGATGATTCCGACCGGGAATCACTTCTGCATAGTGCGCTGCTGAATCTGCTGCCGCCTAGAGGCCAAATGATCCGTTCCTGGACCACGACACGATGAGCTCACAACGTACCGAGCTCGGCGAAGAGCTCGAGTTGCTGATCGACGCTGTGCAGGACTACGCGATCTTCATCCTCGACCCGACCGGCCGCATCCGCTCCTGGAATCGCGGCGCGTCGCGGATCATGGGCTACGACGAGAGCGAAGTCATCGGCAGTCATTTCTCCATCTTCTACCTGCCGGAAGACCTGACCGCGGAAAAGCCGCGCATCGAGCTGGAGACCGCCTCGCGCGAAGGCCGCGTCGAAGACGAAGGATGGCGCAAGCGAAAAGACGGGACCCGTTTCTGGGCGAACACCGTCATCACTCTGCTGCGCGACGAAGGTGGCGCGGTGCGCGGCTTCGCCAAGGTCACGCGCGACGTCACCCAGCGCCGCGCTGCGGACGAGAAGCTCCGGCAGAGCAACGAGATCTTCCAGCTTCTCGTTTCATCCGTACGCGACTACGCCATTTTCATGCTCGATCCGGACGGAAACGTGGCCAGTTGGAACAGCGGCGCGCAGAAGATCAAAGGATACGAGCCGGAAGAGATCATTGGCCGTCACTTCTCGACCTTCTACCCCGAGGAAGATGTCAAGGCTGGCAAACCGGAACGCGAGCTGGAGGTCGCACGCGCACAAGGCAGCGTCGAGGATGAGGGATGGCGCGTGAGGAAAGACGGGACGCGCTTCTGGGCCATGGTCGTGATCACCGCTGTCCATGACTCGCGCGGCACGTTGCGCGGCTTCGCCAAAGTGACGCGCGACATCACCGACCGCAAGCAGGCCGAGGAGACGCGGCGCGCGTTGTACGAGCAGCGCGAGGCGCGGATGCAGGCGGAAGATGAGCAGCGCCGCGCCGAGGCTTCGTATCGCGTCGCGCAGGAAGCCAATCGCGCCAAAGACGAGTTCCTGATGACGCTCTCTCACGAGCTCCGTACACCCATGACCGCCATCCTGGGATGGTCGCGCATGCTGCCGATGATGTCGCCCCAGGATCCGCTTTTCCGTGAAGCCGTCGCTTCCATTGCTTCCGGCGCGCAACTGCAGGCGCGCCTCATCGACGACATCCTCGACGTCTCGCGCATCGTTTCCGGCAAGATGCGCCTGGCGCCGGAAACGGTCGAGATCGCGCAAGTGATCATGAGCTCCGTGGATGCGGTCGGTCCGACCGCCACCGCGAAGCAGATCGCCATCACCACATCCCTCACCCCAGGCCTCGGGTCGATCGTCGCGGATCCGACGCGGCTCCAGCAGGTGATCTGGAACCTGCTCGCGAACGCCGTGAAGTTCACGCCGCGCAACGGAACCGTGGGCATCTCGGCGCGCCGTACCGCGTCGCACGTGCAGATCTCCGTGAGCGACAACGGCGAAGGAATCGATTCGCAGTTTCTGCCGCACATCTTCGAGCCTTTCCGCCAGGCCGAATCCCCGCAAACACGCGTCCACGGCGGCCTCGGGCTCGGCCTCTCCATCGTCCGCTACATCGCCGAGGCGCACGGCGGAACCGTGACCGCCGAGAGCGAAGGACGCGGCAAAGGCACGACCTTCACCGTGACTCTGCCCGTGCAAGCGGTCGGCAACGACGGCAGCGTTGTGAAGAACGCGCTCGGCGATACCTTCATGCATCGCGACCGCCTTCGCGGCGTCGACATCGTCCTCGTCGACGACGAGCCCGAATCGCGCAAGATGGTGACCGCCGTACTTCGCGCCGCCGGAGCGAGCGTCGTGGCGTTCGATTCCGCGGCCTCGGCACTCGAGGCCATCGATCAGAGCCAGCCACACGTCGTGATCACCGACATCGCCATGCCGGCGACCGACGGCTACACCCTCACGCGCACGCTCCGCGCCCGCGACTACGGCGCCCAGCTCAAAGTGGCCGCCCTCTCCGCCTTCCCCGCGCGACTCGACGAGTCGAGCGGCTTCGACGCCTACCTCGCCAAACCGATCGACCCGTTCCAACTCGTCGATGAAATCGCGCGCATCGCGACGGTTGCCACGGCGTAGGAGCAACGGAGTCAGGTTTTCGTCGAGTCCGCGTAGCGGACACTTTTCGGGCGGCTCCGCATCGCGCCGCGATGCCTCGTACCGCGTTTAGCGGTACGGAGAGGGTAGCCGTGGGTTGCGCGCGCAGACGCGCTACCCACGGACAAGAACGTATTTGAAGTCGCACCGCGTAGCCGGTGCGGAGAATCGAAGCAAACGATCGGAGCAGGAAGCGCTCGTCTGCGCGCTTCGTAGGCAGCTCTCCGCACCACTGAC
>JALYJW010000002.1 GCA_030775085.1 Acidobacteriota bacterium
GCCGTGTGTTGGTCGCGATGCAGGTGCCGATCACGCTGACACTACGGCCGGAGCCCGCGCAGAACCTCGGTGGCCTGCGCGCGTTCCGCCGCGTAACGTTTGGCCGGTGCGCGATCGAGGTAGTCGCGCAGTGCTTTCCGCGCGACGTCGGACCGTCCTGCGTTTGCCGCGACCATGCCGAGGTTGAAGAGTGCGTCGAACTGCGCGGGATCGAGGTTCACGGCGCGCGACCAGTGATCGATGGCCGCGCTCATGTTTCCCTTACGCGCTTCGACGACGCCCAATGCGTTGAGCGCGAGCGGCAGGTTGGGCGAGAGCGTCAACGCTTTCTCGAGATAGCCGCGCGCACGCTCCGTTTGCCCGGCGCGCAGCGCCACGATGCCGAGGTTCTGGTATGCGCGCGCGTTGGTGGCATCGGCGGCGAGAATGCGCTCGAACGTGCGCACCGCCCCCGGGATGTCGCCATCGTCGGCGAGCGCGATGCCGTACGCGTTCAACAGATCGGGATCGGTGCGATCCGCGAACGGCCGCAGCAACGCGATGGCTTCGCGGGCGCGTCCGGTCTCGCTCAGCAGCAGTCCGAGGCGGATGCGCACGGCATCGTTCGCGCGACCCGTCTGCACGCGCCGCTCGAGTACGTGGATCGCTTCATCGGGCCGCTCGTTCTGAGCGAGGAAAAACGCCAGCATCTCCTGCGCGATCTCCATGTCCGGCCGCGCCGCCACGATCGATTTCGTGCGCTGCAGCGCACGCGCGAGGTCGCCTGTCTGATAGGCAGCGATGGCTTCGTGCAACTCGTTGTCGATCTCGATCAGGTTCTTCGGATCGTCGGCGACGGTGTAGCTCGTTTTCGACGATGTGCCGGAGAGGTAGCCGAGGCTGAGTAGCGTGGCCTGTTCCTCGGAATCGACGTTCTGCCGTGCCGCCGATGCAGACGGCGCATCAGCCCGCAGTTTCGCGCGAATGGCGGTGACGCTGCGTCGCTCGTCCGCGAATCGGTTGCGTGCTTCCTTTGGATCGGACGACAAGTCGTAAAGCTCGGGGATCGGCAGCTCGATGAGCTTCCGGCCACCTTCGATCGCGCCGACCAGCGGCGCCCAGCCACGATTCAGCGACGCCGAAAGTGCCTCGAAGTACGTGTATCCCGGATCTCCTTCGGCGAAGAGCGAACGTCCCTTCATCTCCGGCGGTGCTGCGATGCCGGCTCGCGCGAGGATGGTCGGCACGATGTCGATGTGGCGAACATAGCGGTTGTCGACAGCGTTCTTTCGCGACGGATCGAGCACCAGCAGCGGTACGGCGAGCGTCGACTCGTAGGCGAACAGTCCGTGTGTCTTCTCGCCGTGATCGCCGAGAGCCTCGCCATGATCGGCCGTGATGATCACCAGCGCATTCGGCGAAGCAGCGAGCATTGGTCCGAGCGTGCGCGCCAGCATCGCGTCCGTCGCGGCCACTTCGCCGAGGTACGGATCGTTGCGATACTCATCGCGAAACGGCGGCGGCGGGAGATAGGGCGCGTGCGGCTCATACAGGTGCACGAAAAGAAACCGTTTGCGTCCCGCCGCCGCTTGCCACCACGCGGCGGCGTGCTGCAGCGTTTCACTCCCGGGCCGCTCCTGCACGGCGAAGTCGAGTGCGTTGGCCGTGGCCGGATACGAATCGTCGTACACGTCGAAGCCGTGGTCGAGGCCATAGCGGGAGTCGAGCGGGAAGGCACTGACGAATGCGCCGGTGGCGAATCCGGCTTCGCGCAGTCGGGCCGCGATGGTGCGGTGTTCGGCGTCCAGCGTGAAGCCGGCGTTGTCGCGCACGCCGTGCTGCCACGGGTAGAGACCGGTGAGGATGTTCGCGTGCGACGGCAGCGTGACAACGTTGTGCGCGTGAGCGTGCGTGAACACGGTGCCGCGCGCGGCGATCGAATCGAGGAACGGCGTCCGCACGCGCGTGTTCCCGCGGAAGCCGAGCGCGTCGGCGCGCAGCGTGTCGATGCTGATGAGGATGACGTCGGATGGCGCCTCACTCGTTGGCGATTGGTCGCGGCGCAGAACAAAGAATGCGATGACCGCGGCGACGACGATCGTCGTCACCAACACGCCCCAAAGAACCGTCCGCCGCCTCACAGGCAGAGGTTACCATTCGCGTCGCATGCGCCAACGATTGCTCCCCGTCCTCCCGTTCCTTCTCGTGTTTTTCGCCGCTTGCCAGGTTGCTCCCAACGCTGCGCCGGCCCCTTCCACGGTTCCTCTGGACGCAATGCGCACGTTGATCCAGCGCGATGATGTTGCGCGCACACTCGCTGCTGTCGAGCGCGACCGCGATGCGATCGTGGCGCAGTGGCGTGCCATCACCGAGATCCCCGCGCCTTCCGGTCATGAGGCGCAGCGCGCCGCGTACGTGGAGGCGCTGCTGACGCAATACGGCCTCACCGATGTGCAACGCGATGCCGTGGGGAACGTGATGGGAACGCGCAAGGGCACAGGCGGCGGCAAGCATGTCGTGTTCGATGCGCATCTCGACACGGTTTTCGCCCTCGGCACGAATGTCACGACGCGCATCGAAGGCGGCAAGTTGTACGCGCCCGGCGTCGGCGACAACACGCGGAACATGACTGCGCTGCTGGCGATGATCCGTGCGATGAACGAAGCAGGCCTTCAGACGAAGGGCGATCTGACGTTCGCCTTCACGGTGGAAGAAGAAACGAGCTTCCGCGGCGCGGATCAGTTCCTCGCCGATCATCGCGGCACGATCGATCGCTACGTGGCGCTCGACGGCGGCTACACGAACTTCACCTACGGCGGCACCGGCATCTACTGGCACCGCTACCACATCCTCGGCGCGGGCGGACACACGCGATCGAGCACACCACCGTACTCCGCGACGTTGCCGGTGGCACGCGCGATCCAACGCATCTACGCGCTGAAAGTGCCGGAGTCGTCGTGGATCAACGTCGGTATGCTCGGCGGCGCGGACGTCTTCAACGCCAAAGCCGCGGACGCATGGCTGAGCGTCGATCTTCGTTCGACGAATCAGGCCGAACTGAAACGCCTCGACGGCATCATCCAGCAGATCGTCACAGAGGAAGCGGCACGCGCCGGCATGACCATGAAACGCGACGTCGTGTCGACCGAGGAAGTGGCCTTCATGCCCGGACACCGCGAATCGCCGATGGTGGCGATCGCGGAAGCGGTCTACCGCGCCTTCGGCTTCGATCCCGACATCACCAACACCGCCTCCAACCACACCAGCGCCGCCATCCGCGCCGGAATCCCCGCCATCGGCATCGGCACCGCGCCGTGCGAGTCAGCGCACGCACTCGAAGAGAACTGCGAGATCGAGCCGATCTTCACGGGGATCAAGCGGACGATTGCGTTGGGGGTGGCGTTGAGTGAGTAGCTTGCTGCCTGAATCACATGCATCGCGAGAGCGGCTCCCCTCATCCGCCTTCGGCACCTTCTCCCCTCTCGAGGGGAGAAGGCTACCTAATCTCGGATAGCGCTGAATCGCTTTTGAATCTCGCGGATACTCCAAATCGGCTACCACCCAATCTCGGATGTCGCAGAATTGAGCAGTCGTCTTCGATCAACGAAGCAGGCTTTGAATCTCGCGATACTCCAAATCGAAGTAGCCTTCTCCCCTCTCAGAGGGGAGAAGGTGCCGAAGGCGGATGAGGGGAGCGCTCTCGCGATGATCGTCATCAGAGCGAAGGGGTGTGTGCGACGAGGCTGAACAACTCATCGCGAACGCCAATATCTCGCCCCCTCCCGATCCCCCAGCACGTCCAGCGTCTGCGCGATCACCTCATACGTCTGCTTGTTCGGCGATGCAGCGGCAAACTCGCGGATCGCTCGCGTCGCTTCTTCGGTGCGACCTTGCGACGCGAGCAGCACGATCAGGCCGCGATAGCCTTCGGCGTCGCCAGGAAACAGACGCAGCTCTTCGCGGAAGGCGCGCTCGGCCTCGGCGGTGTTGCCGTTGCGCGCCAGCGCGTCGCCGCGCAATGCGTGCAGGCCTCTTAGCGGCCGACCT
Source organism: Acidobacteriota bacterium (assembly GCA_030775085.1). Classification (GTDB taxonomy): domain Bacteria; phylum Acidobacteriota; class Thermoanaerobaculia; order Gp7-AA8; family Gp7-AA8; genus QHVT01. The sequence continues at coordinate 4,027 of JALYJW010000002.1, forward strand.
CCCGTGCGCGCGAGTCGCGCGAGCAGGTCGCCGGTGAGGCGGATCACTTCGGCCGGCAACCCCTTTTTCTGTTCGACGCGCGCCAGTGTGTAGAGCGCGGCATTCGTTTCACCCGGCGCACTGACCGCAAGGCGCGCTTCGGCCTCCGCGCGCGCGAGGTCGCCGCGCAGCAGAGCGATGCGCGCCAGAATCTCATGTGCGCGCGACGGGTCGCTCTTGAGCGCCAGTTCGGCGTGACGCTGCGCATCCTCGGAGTCCCCGGCGATGAGCAATGCGTTCGCGAGATCGATGGCCAGATGCATCGACGACGGCGAGCGCCGTAGCGCTTCCTTCGCCGAGGCGATCGACTCGGTGGTGCGGCCCATCCGGAAGAGCAGCTTCGCGCGCACGTCCCAGGCGTCGATCATTTCCGGGTCCTGCGCGAGGATGCGATCGAACTTCACCAGCGCCTCGGCATCGTGTCCTTCGCGCTGCAGGCGGAACGCTTTCCGCAGTTCGCGGAACACCGCCGTGCGGTCCTTCGGATCGGGCAGCGGACCGCTGCGCGTCATCGTCCCCGAGCCGATGTAGCCGAGGGCGGCGAGCTTCTGCGCTTCCTCGGGATCGATGGCCGTGGGCGCCGTGGGCTCGTGCTTCAACGGCGCGATCGCATCGCGCAACGCCGCTGCGCGACGGCGCCGGCCGGCGAGAACGTTATGCCGTTCCGCCGGATCCTTGCTGAGGTCGTACAGCTCGGCACGCGGCGCGTCGATGAAGTGTTCATCGCCGTCGATGAGTGAATGAAGATCGCTCCAGCCGAAGTGAAAGCGCGGATACCAGGTCTCGCTGTAGATCGGCCGCGGCGTGACGTCGACCACGCGCTCCGGATCGTCCAGCGCGCGCAGGATCATCGGCGCGATCTCCTGCAATCCGACCGGCGTCCTGACTGTCTCGCCCGCGCGCGCCTGCGAGGGAAGTTTGACCAGGAGCGGGACCTGGATGGCCTCGCGATAGAGAAAGATGCCGTGCTCTTCTTCCTCGTGATCGCCGAGACCTTCTCCGTGATCGGAGAGGACGATGATGAGAGCGCGCTCGTACAGTCCGCTGTTGCGCAGAAATGCGAACAGTTCGCCAATCAGCGCGTCGCTATACGCAACCTCGGCGTCATAGCTGTTCGCATAACGCGAGCGGAACGGCTCCGGCGCGTCGTATGGCGCGTGCGGCTCGTAGAGATGGAGAAAGTAGAAGAACGGCTGCTCGTCGTTTCGCGAAGCGATCCAACTCCGTGCGATCTCAATCGTCCTGCTACCGGCGCGTTGCACAGCACTGAGGGACTCATCGCGCGCATTGCGGTCGATCTCGTCGTCATAGGCATCGAAGCCTTCGCCGATGCCTGTCGCGCGACGAAGCACGTAACTCGAGACCGCGGCAGCCGTCGCGTAGCCGCGCGCCTTCAGTTGCACCGGCAATCGCTCGACGCTCTTCATCCGGAAGCCGACGTTGTCGTGTGCGCCGTGGGCCGCGGGGAGCAGGCCGGTGAGGATCGTCGCGTGCGAGGGAAGGGTGAGCGGTGTGTGGCTGTACGCCCGCTCGAAGAGCACGGCGTCGCGCCGGAACGCGTCGAGATGCGGCGTGGCGATGCCGCGGTAGCCGTACGCAGGAAGGCGGTCGGAGCGGAGCGTGTCGATGGAGATGAGGATGATCGGCGGCGGCGCGGATTCACGTCCGCTGCACGCAAAGAGCAAGGGAAGTGCAACTGCCGTACGCAATCGCGTTGAACATACGAAAGCGGCAGCTGCGGCTGCCGCACTCCAAACCGTTCGCATCAGTAGGGATTCTGCACGATGACGCCGTCGATGACGTCGACTGTAGCGAAGCCGGTGCGCGGACGTCGCACGAGATCGAAGGACAGGCCGCTTGGCGCGCGCCAGATCTTGTAGCCGCAGAACGTCAGCGGCTGTCCCGGCAGCGCCCGCTCGGGAAAGTGATCGCCGAGGACGAAGTAGGCCGGACCTTCGCCGACGACGGTGGCCATGCCGCGCTGGTCGACGAGAACCGCGGTTCGCTCATTCGCGGCGACGCCGAGAAACGAATCGACCGGCAACTCGCGCAGTTGGCGGGCGATGAACGCCATCAGGCGCCCCATCCGGTCGCGCTGCGCGAAATGCGTATCGGTGATGACGTTCTCCATGAAGCGCCAGTCGAAAAAATCGGTGGTGAAGCTGATCTCGTCGTTGTACGGGTTGGCCAATGCGAGGGGCGATTGCGCGCTGGCGTCGTTGCAGGCGTCGTAGGTCGCTTTGCCCATGATGGCCATGCCGGCGCTCGTTCCGCCGACGGCTCCGCCGCGGGCATAGACCGCGCGCACCATCGACTCCAGCGGCGTGTCCATGAACCAGCGCACGTAGTTGCACTGATCGCCGCCGGCGAAAAAGATGTACTCCGCGTCGCGCACGGCCGCGAGGACGTCGGGCCGGCGTGCCGGTGAGCGATCGGTGATGACGAACGTAGTCACCGAGTCCACGCCGCGCATGGCCTGCAAATAGTCGTTGTAGCCGTCCGCGCCGGAGGCGCGCAGCACGACAATGTCGATTTTCGCGTCGCAATCGCCGCAGCCGCGGATGCGATCGATGACTTCCTGATACGCGGCGTCGACGTCTCCGCCTCCGCCCGCGAGATGGAGAATCGGACCGTGCAGTTGCGGCGTGACGTCGGCGGGATTACCGGTGTCGAAGCGCGTCAGGGCGGCGTGCAGCGGAAGAGAGCAAAGAAAAAGGGTGAGGAGCAAAAGCCCCGCACCCTTTCGTGGAGCATGGCGATGAATCAGAACCGCACCCGGGCGCCGAAGCGCCACACGCGCGGGCTCTGCAACTGCTCGATCCAGTTGTTGTCGCTGACGTCGGGACCATCGGCCGAATACATCCGGTTGTCGCGCCACAGGACGGTGCGCTCGTTGGTGACGTTGAAGAGATCCAGCGAGAGGTTCAGCACCGTGCCGTAGGGCATGGCGAAGTCGCGCGCCACGCGAAGATCGAGATTGAAGAGATTGGGCAGGCGGTTCGAGCCGAATTCGTCGACCACCATGACGTTCTTGTTTCCGATGCCGTCGCGGTTGTTGACGCGGCGGTAGTAAGGCAGGATGTAGCCCTCGCGGCCGACCAGCGCCGCCCCCAACATCAGCTTGAACGGCGCTTCGTAGACCGTGTTCAGCGAGTACGCCCAGCGTGAATTGATGTAGCCGCCGACGCCGCCGCTGGAGGCCACCACGTCGCCGTCGCATGTCGAGCAACTGTCGCCGGCCACGAGCGCCGTCGGATCGATGGCCGCACCTGCTCCGACGTGCTGCTTCCATTCGGACAGCGTGATGTTGCCGCGCATCATCCAGCGGTTCGAAAAGCGCTTGTTGGCCGTCAGTTCCAGCCCGTGATAGGTCTGGTGGTAATCGGGCCGGTTCGTGGTGACGTAGAAGACCGGTGCTGCCAGACCCGCTTTCAGGCGATAGTTCGCTACCGAGTACGGGTTGCCGTTCGGCAATGTGCCGGTGACGGGTGCGGGTAGCAGCGTGTAGTCCGCGCTGGTGTAGTAGTCGCCGGCGCCGCGCGTTTTCTCGAACTGATCCCAGGTGAAGTTCGTCCGGTAGCGGTAGGAGTACGCCACGCCGACGGCGAAGCTGGGCATGATCTCGCGGTCGATGCCGAGCACGAGCTCGTCGGTCCGCGTCGGGTCCATGTCGTAGTCCACGCGTCCCGGCGAGTATCCAGCGCCCGGATTGTCGGGATCGATGTTGGCGAACGAGTACAAGCCCGAATCGAAGTCGATCTCGTTTCGCTGGATGGTCTTGTCGCCGTTCAGATCTTCCCAGTAGTAGTAGAGCTGCTGCACTCGATAAAAGGGATTGCTCGCGCCGACGTCGCTCGAGCCGAGTTGGTCCATGTAGCGGTTGTAGCTTCCTCGCAGGACGGTCCTCTTTTCCTGACCGAGAGCGAGTGTTGCGCCGATGCGGGGCGAGATGCCTTTCCACTCCAGGGCCCGCTCGTCGCCGGCGTAGTCGACCGCCGGCAGGAGATCGGGAACGACAGGATTGGCCGGCACGGAACTGCCGAAATTGCGGGCCCGCTGGATGTCGTAGCGGAAGCCGCCGGTCAGCGTGAAGTCGTTCAGCTCGATCGTGTCGCCGACGTAGAAGTCGACATAACGCGATCCGAAATGCGGCAGGGCCGGGCGGGTCAGCGCGGCCAGGGCGTAGCCATCATAGAAATTGCCGAAGTTTCCGTTGCCCGGCCAGACGGTAATCGATTCCACCGGCGTGTCGCGATATCCGAAACCGAACTTGAGCTCGTGACTGAGATTGCCGGCGTCGACGTACGCGGAGCCATCGACGCGCGCGTTTTTCTGCGGCACGTCCTGATCGAAGTAGCGATACGTGCGCTGCCAGCCCTCGCCGTCCACCCAGTACGCATCGACGTCGCGGCCTCCGCCCGGCGCGAGCGTGTAGCCGCTCTTGATCTGAGCGTAGTTGGCCGTGAGGTAGAAGCTCTGCGAGAACATGTGCGTGTCTTCGATCTTGAGCAGGTCGCCGGGACCGCTCTGGTCGTCCGCGACGTCGAACGTCGACCGGCTCGGCCCGAGGCCGCGCCCGTGGACCTTCTTGTCGCTGAACATGTAGAAAAGCTCGGCGTTGTTGTTGTTGGATGCCTGAAAGTTCAGCTTGGCATTGACGTTGGAGAGCTTGGTCTCCGCGGCGATGGCGCCCGCGCCGGTGCTGAAGTTGTTGATGCTGTTGTTTGACCACGCGCCCCATAGCCAGAGCTTGTCATTGATGACCGGACCGCCGAGCTCCAGGCCGTAGTCGTCGATGTGATTGATCGAATTGGCTCCCTCGGTGAGGTAGTCCTCGGCTTCCGCGGGAATCGTTGCTTCCGACTGCCACTGCTCGTCCGTGGTGAAGAAACGCCCCGAGCCCTTGATCTCGTTCGTGCCGCGCTTCGTGACCATGTTCAGGTGCACTCCGGGCGTGCGCACGCTCGGGTCGCTGCTGCCGGTGGAGACCTGGATCTGCTCGAACGCGTCGAAGTCGTAATAGAAAGTCGAGGTGCCGGTAGTGGCCATATCGCTGACCGCCACGCCGTCCACGTTCCACTCCGTCTGATGGCGCTCGACGCCCTTGCCGACGAAGTACGACTGCTGCCCGCTCTCGTTGCCGCCGACGTTGACGCGGTCGACGAGCACGCCCGGGACGGACTGCAGGATGACCCAGGGGTCGCGCGCGGTGGGGACGTTGAGCAGTTCCACCTCCTCGACGGTCTGCCCGGTCGCGGTCTCACGCGTGTCGATGACGGGTGTGGCCGCCATGACCGTGATCGCTTCCGAAGCGGCCGCCGAGAGCTGCAGCGAAAGCTCGGTGTTCCGTCCGATTAGCACGTCCGCCTTGCGCGTCGTGATGGCGAAGCCGGAGAGCTCGGCCGTGATCGTGTACGTGCCGGGATCGAGCCCGAGGAAGCGGTACTCGCCGTCCGAGTCGGTCACGAACGTCTGCCGCCCGCTCACGCCGGAGAGGGTCACGGTGACGCCGGGAAGCGTCGTACCGTCGCTGCCCGTGACCGTGCCGCGGATGTTCCCGGACTGCGTGAGTGATTGGGCAAAGAGTGGAGACGAGAGGCTACAGAGAATGAGCAGAAGCACCAGGGAAGGCCGGACAAGTCGCATTCCATCTCCTCGATTCGATGTTGCGGTGGTGTGGCAGGACGCGCGGTAATGGTAACGCGCGGGAGGGAAGATGGCGCGGTGAAAGGGTGGAGCCGGTGGCGCGAGCAGAGAAAGCGCTCGACATCCCCCAACCCCGTGAATAAAATCCGCGCCCGCGCCGTTCCACTGGTTCCCGCGACGGGACCCGCCCGCCGCACGCGCCTCAGGCCGTTGTAGCTCAGTTGGTAGAGCAGCTGATTCGTAATCAGCAGGTCAGCGGTTCAAATCCGCTCAACGGCTCCAGATGAAAACCGAGCCGAAGCCACTGAGAAATCAGTGGCTTTGTTCGTTAGTGAGCCTCGGTTCCCGTCAGAATGAGAGCAATGCCGAGATGGGTTTCTATCGTGTTGTTCGCCGGCCTCGCCCTCGCGTCTCCTCACGCGTTGGCGGATTTGTTTCGCGTTCACGATCGCGGTGGGCGACGCCACCGGCCACGGCATGCGAGCCGGCACGATGGTCACGGCGGCGAAAACGTTGTTCGGTATTTTCTGTCGCGACCGCGATCTGACCGAAACGCTCTCGCGCTCGACGCTGGCCCTGAAGAGGATGAACCTGCGCAAGCTGGCCATGGCCCTGACGCTCGCGCAGTATCGCGACGGTGCGTTGCGCATCACCGCGGCCGGCATGCCGCCAGTCTGCATTCATCGCGCGTCGACAGGAGAGGTAGAGCAGATCGATCTTCCCGGCATGCCTCTCGGCGCGGTGGCGCGCTTTCCCTATGGCTCGCAGGTCGTTCAGCTTCAACAGGGCGACGCTGTGCTTTTCATGACCGATGGCTTCCCCGAGCGGCTGGGTGCGGAGGATGAACTGTTGGGATATGAACGTGCCGTCGAAGTCTTCCGGGCAGCCGCTTCCGGCGGCGCGGCCGAGATCATCGAAAGCCTTCACCACGCCGCGGAACAATGGGCGGAAGGACGTGCCGCCGACGACGATGTGACGTTCGTCGTGCTCAAGATGCGGACGGCATGACCGTATCTTCGGCTCCATCGGAGATTCATGGGCTGGTCCATCAACACGCCGAAGACAGTGCACCGGTTATGATCCCGGCGAGCGCGCGATCGTTGCGCGCGAAGAAGGAGACATGGATGCAATTGACCACTTCGCGCTGCGTGCTGCTTTCTCTGCTGATCGCGTCGATTCTGGCGCAGCCGCTGGTCGCACAAAGCGAGATTCCGCCGGACTTCTCCCCGGTCACCGAGGCCTTCGATCACGAGCGCCGCGAGGTCATGGTTCCGATGCGCGATGGTGTGAAACTGCACACCGTCATCGTCATCCCCAAGGGAGGTTCCGCCCCCGCGCCGATCATCCTCACGCGCACGCCGTACAGCGCCGACAAACCGACCACGCAGGCCAGCAGTCCACACGCGTCCATGACTCTTCCCGTGGCGGACGAGCCGTTGCTGCGCGCGGGGTACATTCGCGTTTATCAGGACGTGCGCGGTCGCTACGACAGCGAGGGTGATTACGTCATGACGCTGCCGCTGCGCGGCGAGCTGAATCGGTGGAAGGTCGATCAGACCACCGACACGTACGACACCATCGAGTGGCTCGTGAAAAACGTCGAGCGGAACAACGGCCGTGTCGGCATCACCGGCGTTTCCTATCCCGGCTGGCTCACGTTGATGGGCATCATCGATCCGCACCCCGCACTCAAAGCGGCCGTGCCGATGTATCCGATGGTCGATGGATGGATCGGCGACGATTTCTACCACAACGGCGCGTTCCGCCAGACCATGCTGGAGTGGATCTACAACATGGGCTCGCACAAGAAGAGCGATTACAGCCCGCCCATGGGTTACCGCGACATGTACGAAGCCTTCCTCTCCGCGGGATCGGCGGACGCGATGGCGCGACGCATCAAAGCCGATCGGTTGCCGACGTGGCGCAAGCTGGTCGACAACCCGTCATACAACGCCTTCTGGCGCGGCCAGGCCGTGCAGGACGTGCTGGCCGCGAAGCCTCTGAAGGTCCCGGTGTTGATGGTCCACGGTCTCTTCGATCAGGAAGACAACTTCGGCGGTATTGCCGCCTATCGCGCGCTCGAGTCGAAAGACACCGCGAACGACATGGTGCATCTGGCCGTCGGTCCATGGAATCACGGGCAGTCGCAACACGACGGCTCTTCCCTCGGCGCGCTGCGCTGGCACTCCGACACCAGCCTCTGGTTTCGGGACAAAGTGCTGCAGCCCTTCTGGGATCATCACCTGAAAGTAAAAACTCCTGCGCAACCGACGCCGCCGGTCGTGGCCTTCGATACCGGCGCCTACGAGTGGCGCACGCTGCAAAGCTGGCCCGCCGGACCGGCTGCGCCGATGAAATTGCATCTGCAGCCGGGCGGCGCACTGGCCTTCGCGGCACCGACAGCAAGCGATGCAGCGAAATACGCCGAGTACGTCTCGGATCCCGCCAAACCTGTTCCGTATCGCGTGCGTCCCGTGCTGGCCATGTACAACCCGGAATCGACCTGGAGACAGTGGCTCGTCGATGATCAGCGCCCGTTCGCCGATCGCACGGACGTCCTGACATTCACGAGTGACATCCTCACCGGGCCGCTCACCATCAGCGGCGAGGTGGCCGCGACCCTCTTCGCATCAACGACCGGCACCGACGCCGACTGGGTCGTCAAACTGATCGACCTTTTCCCGCCCGAAGTCCGCTCCAATCCAACGCTGGGCGGCTATCAACTGATGGTCTCCGGCGAGATCATGCGCGGCCGCTACCGCGAAAGCCTCGAAACGCCCAAAGCGATCCAACCCGAAATCGTAGCGCCCTACCGCGTGCGCATGCCCGAAGCCAACCACACCTTCCTCCCCGGCCACCGCATCATGGTCCAGATCCAATCCACCTGGTTCCCCCTCTACGACCGCAACCCGCAAACCTTTGTCGCGAACATCGGCAAAGCGCAACCAGGTGACTATCGCGCGGCAACGCAGCGGATCTGGTTCACGCCGGATCAGGCGAGCTTTGTGGAATTGCCGGTGGTGAAGGGGGCGACGCCATAGCCCGAGTCCTCTTCGGCACTACCCAACCGGCTCCGTTCCTTGCACCACTTTTTCGTGCGTAACGTATCTCCCTTCTTTGGCGCGTTAAAACGCGCGAAAGGAGCAACACCATGGCCCGACGCAACAAAGGAAACATGAACGGCGAGCGGTATCTCGGTAACACCTCGAAGAAGCGAGTTCATGATCTCGACAACGAACAGACTGGCAAGGATGAGTGTCAGATCGACGAGATCATCGCGGCCAAGAACGATACGCCGTTTCAATCGCTGGACGCGGCGCACCGCGAGGGTTACGACGATTGCGACTACTGTCTTTGAGCGGTCGCAGTTGAGTCTCGCAAGCCGTATTTGATTCGCGTCGAAGCGTTGCGATTTGGGATGGCGGGCTGTGATCATCACTCGTCCCGCACGTTGCGCCGCTTCGACGCGTTTCTCCACTGAGGCTCGACCTTGCTCGTTCCGTCTCGCCTTTGACGAAGGACTTTTCCCTCGAAGCTGAACCACGTCTTGCCGCTCTTGGTCGTCACGGCGATCTCACGTCGAGAAGAGTTTTCGATCTCGACGATGCGGACATTCAGGATCGTGTCGGGCCCGAGGAGCTCTTGTCGCCAGAGGGGAGCTCGGTTGGAGAGTTTCTTGGGGTCGAGGAGCAAGAGGGTGTCGATCGTGGCGACGGCGATCTTTGGAGCGTGCATGTTGGTGGGGCGGCCGATTGCGGCGTGTTTCATCTGGCCGGCGTGATCGTAGGTCGAGAGCTCTTTGCCGGTGCTGTCGATGATGGTCAGGGATGAGGTTGAGGCGCGGTCATCGTTCCAGAGGGCGACGATCTGCTTGGTGTATTTGCGGAACAGGTCGCCGGTGGTGAAGGTTTGGAGCGTTGCTTCTTGGCCGCTCTTGCTCCACAAGACGCGGCCGTCGCGGTTCAGGACTGTGATCCTGTCGCGAAATCCGACGACGACTTCGCAGAGTGCGTCGGCGTCGAGGTCGGCGACTTCGGCGTGAACGATCGCTGTCTCCAGATCTTTGCGCCAGAGCGGGCGTGTTTCGTTGTCGTAGACGGTGATCGTCGAGCCGTCCACGGACGCGCGCGAGCAGCGGCCGGGGCGGCGCCGGCAGTTGGCGATGGGGATGTTGCGGGTTTCGCCTTCCATGCTGATCTGTGTGGCGTGATTGACGGGCCGTTTGCGATTCTTCTGAATCCATCGGCGCACTTCACGCTCGACGTAGATGTGCAGCGTCGCGACGATGACTTCGCCGCGCGGTGCGGACGCTCCGCAGGAGATCCCATCCAGCACGGCTTTGCTGAACACGCCGTTGCGATGGACGTCGTCATCGTATGCATATTGTTCCGGCGCCGCGGCGTAGAAGATCGCTTGTCCGTGGACGCGCGACATCTTGCGGATGGCCGGTGCGGCCGTGGCCGGATCCGGTGTCGCGCCGCGAGAGGTCTGGCCGATGCGGTCACGGCAGGCGTCGACGAAGATGAGCGACCGCGTGGTCTGGCCGGCGATATCGAAGAGATTCGCGGTGCGCAATGAAGTCTCAGTCGATCCGATCGTGGAGGTCGAGCCGAGGATGTACGCGTCGCCTTGCTCGTCGACGAATCCATGAGTGGCGAGGGAGAAGACGAGCATTCCGCTCGTGCCGGCCTGTGCAACCTGCTCCTTCAATAAGTTGAGGATGTCGCCGGAAGTGGCGTCCTCGACCCGCGCGCCGGCTTCCTTCAATTCGCGCAGCCGTTGCTCCGACTCATCCTTCTCCGGCGCGCCGGAAAGCGCGAGCACCACGCGGCGCGGCGGCACCAGACCGACCCGTGGATCGAGCGAAAATTTGTGAGCCAGATCGATTGCGTCGTCGACCGCGTACGGAACCGTGAGCGTGTTGTCGTGCCGAAACCTCTGTACTCCCACGAAGAGGCCGGTCGACTCCGCGCGTGAATATTCCGCGGGCACGCTGGCGAGATGGACCGGCCCTACCGATCGCGATTCTGACGGCGCGTCCGCTGGCGTATGGGGTCGCGTCATGACGAGCGTCGCCGTTGTGATCGCCATCGCGATCAGGAGGATGGCCAGAGCGAGCGCTTTCAAGGACTTCACGATGTCGGGAATGACACTACGCCCCTGATCGAGTGGCGCGCAACACGGCGAACGCCACAAAAGACGCGCACAGGGGTCAGTCCTCATCGAGCCCAAGGAGACCCGATGAGACGACTGTTGTTCGTGATCGCGTTGTTTTGCACGTCCGGCGTTCTGCACGCGCAGAAGCTCGGGCCGGTCGATTGGATTTTTCTCGTCGATACGTCGAAGTCGATGCGCGGCGCCGGCGGCACGAAGGACATCTTCAATGACGTGAAGGCCAGCATCGACGCGTTCGTCTCCGAGGCCAACCGGGGCGACACGGTCGCGATCTTTACGTTCGATCGGGATGTGAGGCTACATTCGTCGATGACGATCAGTGCCGCCGCGCGCGCCGATCTGAACAGCATCGTCCATTCCCTCGAGGCGGAAGGCAATCGCACGCACCTCGGCGCAGCAATCGCCGAGGGCCTCGGGCGCGCGGAGTCGTTGCGCGTGCGCAAGGATCCCGCTCGCTCCCGCGCGGTGGTTCTCTTCACGGACGGCAAGGAAGACGTGAAAGGCATCGAGAATCCGATCCGCATCGATTCGAACATCCCGCGCGCCGGCGACGCGTTCATCTTCTTCGTATCGATGGGTGCGCACGAGCCGCAGCTCGATGCATTCGCTTCCGCGACACCTCGGACGACGGTGTTGAAGGCGCCGAATGCGGAGGCGATCCGTCGCGTTGCCCGCGAGATCCGCGCGAAGATTCCGGCGCCAATTCCAACGCCGGTGATTGTCACGATCGAGCCTTCGATCATCGCATTCGGCAATGTCGACGCCGGTGAACAGTCCGAGGCGCGCGAGATCACGCTCACCTCGAATCGCGCGACGCGCGTATCGCTCACGCTGGCGAATGCGAACGGAATCACCATGCCGGCGCAGAGCGACATTGCCGTCGATCCGAAAACGCCTGCGAAAGTTTCGATCCGGCTCGTTGTCGCCGAAGAGGCGCCGCCGGGACCGCAGCGATTGTTGCTGCAGGCGCCGCACGCTCGACCTGCGGCCATCACGATCGATGTCATCCCACCGTCGTTGCTCGAGCGTGTATTGCAGGCGCTCGCCGCGCTTGCTGTTCTTCTGCTAATCGCATTCGTGTTCGTTCAGCAGCAGCGCAAGAAAAATCGATTGGAGGGAGAGCTGGAGATTCTCCGTCCGCGTCCGGCTCCCGATGCTGCATTCGTCGGTCTGCCGAAACTGCAGGCGAGCGAAGTCAACCTGAGCTCGATTCTTCCGATCGATGTGCTTGGAGGCAGTGACGCGCGCCTGTTCGTGCAGCGCAAGGCGGGGAAGAAGAAGGTCTGGATCTCCGCGCAAAGCGGAACGTTGCGCATCAACGACGTCGAGACGCCGATGAGCGATCTGTACGACGCCGACACCATCGAGATCGGCGACGCGAAATTGCGCTTCAACCGCGTCGGTGACGAACGTCCGCTCGAAGCGGATTACGCAAATCAGGAGGGAAGCCTGTGAAGAACAACGTCGTGTTTCGTCCCACTGTCGTGATTGGACTTGGCGGTACCGGCTACAAGACGCTCATCAAGCTGAAGGAGAGTTTCGTCAAGGCGTACGGGTCCATCCCTCCGATCATCCGCTTCCTCTCCATCGACACGACCGAGAACACCGAGGGCACGTCGCGGACCGAGACCTCCCAGGAGGAACAGCTCGATCACAACGAGACGTACGTTCTGCAGGTCGGCAATCCGGCGGGCCTCGTCAACGGCACGAACGAGCACATCGACGAATGGTGGCCGCCGGAAATCCCGACGCAATCGATCATCGCCGGTGCCGGACAGGTGCGTGCCCGCGGACGGTTGGCGCTGTTTGCCCGCGCATCCGAGGTCTACTCGCGGATCCGGCGTGCCGTCGATGACGTGCGAAACATTCGCAATCAGAAACAGATGTACGCGGATCAGTTTCAGGTCTCCAATCGCGCCGGCGTGGAAGTGCATATCGTCGGCAGCCTCGCCGGCGGCACGGGAAGCGGCACGTTTCTCGACGTGGCCTTCATGGCTCGCGACGTGATCGGCAGCGACGAGCAATCGAATTTCACCGGCGTGCTTCTGTTGCCCGGCATCTTCAAGAGTCTTGCGGGAGTGGCGCTGGTGAAGCCGAATGCGTACGGCGCGCTCAAAGAGATTGAATACCTCTCGACGATGAAGGGCAGCCTCACCGTCGACTACGGTTTCCGCCGCGTCGATGTGACGCGTCCGCCGTTCGATGTGGTCTATCTCATCGACAGCATCAACGAGCAGGGCCGCGTGGTGATGGAGCCGGCCGATCTCTATGGCCTGATCGCGGACGGCATGTACGTGCAGATTGGTTCGCAGATCGGCACCGACAGCGCGAACGCAGTCGACAACATCAAGACGCAGATCGCCACCAATCCTCGGGTGAAGGGTCGTTCGCCGCAGTACTGCAGTTTCGGCGTGGCGTCGCTGACGATGCCGAGCTTCGACGCGCTGATGTACGAGGACGCGAAGCGTCTGGTGAACGACGATCTGCTGAACGGCGCGATCGCGGACTCCGAGATCGAAAGCGAGGTGCAGCGCTTCATCGATGCGAATCGCCTGCGTGAGGACGAGGCCGATCAGGTGATCGAGTTTCTCAGTCAGCGTGAAGGCGGTGGACAGCTTCGCGTCCCGATGCCGCTCACGCAGCTGGTGTTCGACAACAAGGCGCTGAGCGCGATCCGGAATCTGCACACGGTTCATCGCTCACGCGCGGAGCGTCAGATTGCGCAGGCCATCGGAGCGAACTTCGAGAAGCTGCGAGACGATGCGGTGGCGGCCATCAATGTGCTGTGGGAGTCGACCGTCAATCGGAACAACGGATTCACGCGCGCGGAGCGGTTTTTCGAGAAGCTGCAGGCGAAGCTGGAGTGGTACCAGAACATGATGGACGGCGAGGCGAAGGAGGAGCGCGGCCGTCTGAAGGCAGTGAGCTTCAAGCCGGCCGAGGATCAGATCACCGAGGCGGCGGGCGCTTTTCTGCGCCGCGAGGCTCGGGTCAAGACGGCCTGCGAGGTCTACGGCGGTCTGGTCGATCGCGAGAGCGAGCTCACGATCCGCGTGGCGCGCCTCGAGAAAGCAGCCGAGCTCTATTCGACGTTGCATGCGCACACGCAGTCGATCCTCAATTCGTGCTATCGCATCCGCGAGAACCTCAACGCCGCGCGCAAGCAGTTCGAGCAGCAGTATCTCGACGCCACGAATCCCCGCGGAGCGTCGCGTCTTTTCGAACAGACCGTCGCTTTCGATCCCGGCCCGCAACAGCCCAAGGTCCTGGGCGAGGATTTCGTGAAATGGTACGCGGATCACCACAACGCGTCGCTATCGCAATGGGCAGGTCTGCGCGCCGCCGAAGTTCACGCGGACGTTCAGCAGTTCGTGGAGAAATGCTATGAGCCGCTGACGTCGCTCACCATGGACGATATCCTGCGCCGCTCGTCGCCCGAGGTCGTGTCGCAGCAGTTGAAGCGTCTCGACAATCTTGCCGTGCCGCTCTGGCGTTACGACCTCGGCAAGATTCCGGTCGTGCACCAGACCATCATCAACGAGTTCTATCACTACGGCGTGGCGGACGCCGATACCTCGGTGCTCAAGGAGTCGCGATACGAGGCGGGCGTACCGAAAGGAAACGCGAAGCCGTCCACTGTGTCGACCCGCGACTCCAAACGCATTCTTCTGTTCAAGGTGAAGACCGGCGTGCCGCTGTTTGCGCTCGCGGAGATGGAAGACATGGAGCGCGCCTACACCGATCCGAACAAGATCATCTCCAATCACATCGACCGGCGCTGGCAGGAGCTGGCCAATCTGATTCCGCGCAGTGGGGACGGCGAGGCGCTGCGCTGGTTCGCGCTGGCGCAGGCTCCCGAGCCGTTCGCGATCATCAAGCGCGAGGGCGCCTGGTATTCGATGAAGTCGAAGAACGGGCGCCGCGTCGACAACAACCTCGTGCGCCTGGCGCAGGGCCGCGTGCCGGCCTTCACGGCATTCGAGAAGAACCGCGAGCTCGTGCAGGAAGCAGAGGAAGCGATCGACGCAGTGGTGACGCGGGAAGGTGCAGTGCGCGTGAGTCAGATTCTGCGCGATTACACCGAGTCGCTCTCGAAGCAGATGGCCAGCGCGGTGGAGCCGCAGGTGAAGGATCAGGTGGAGGGCGAGATCCTGGCCATCGAAGATTACGTGCGGCGGATGGAGACGCTGAGCTGAGCCGGCACGGCCGGCAGCGCTGATTGCCCAAGGCTCCTTCAGGAGTGTCGCTCTGAGGCGAATGCGTCTCATCAAGGGAAAACTAAATGCTCAAGCCGGTCAGCATTCTCGCTCTCGACGACGTCGCCGCGCCGCTCGCGCACGCCGTGCAGCAACGCATCGCGCAGATCCTTGGCGTCGAGGATCTCGTGCAGACGCGCGCGGTCGCCGATACCGATCTCGCGCAGACCATTCAATCGATTCACGCGCAACGACAACGTCCCGACAGTCCGTTGCGCGTGCGCGACGACGTCAGCACGCGCGAGCTCGTGCTGGTGATGCTGTCCGCGGCCGGACCGGCGCGGTCCGCGCTGATCGAGACCACGCGGCAGATTCGCGAGATCTACGAGAGGCGGCGGTTCGCGACGTTTCTGACGATCGAGATTCTCTGCCTGCTGCCCGAAGTCGCGGGTACCACGAAACCGGAGGATTACGCGGCTGCCTACGCCTTGCTCACGGCTCTCAGCACGGACGATGCGAAACCGTTTAATGAAGTGTGGCTGCTCGATGCGACGAACGGCAGCCGCGTGCGCTTCGGCGCGCTGGATGCGTCACTCGGCGTTTACGCCGAGGCCATCGCCGGCGCTCTGACCTACGAGCCGGAGATGAGCGGCGCGCTGCCGGGCATTCATCCGCGCGGCATGCATCCGACCTTCAGCTCGTTCGGCTACGCGTCGCTCGTGTTTCCCCGCGAAACGGCGCTGCAACGCATCGAGCCGCGTTTCGCCGCGGAGCTCATCCGGACGAAGCTGCTGAGCGGCGAGGCACCGCCGCACGCGCAACTCCTGGCCAAGCAGTTCGTCGTGTCCGACGAATTCGCGATGCCTCTGTCGCGCATCGGCGTCGATGCCGGTCAGTCTCTCTTTCGCCGTTTTCAGACGAAGACGCAGGTGAATGAGCGGACGCGCAGCGCCGAGGAGATCATTGCGGCGGTGCGGAGCGAGCTGCAGGTGTTTCGCGACTCGACACAGCTGAAAAATCTGGAGGCGCTGTCGAAACAGGGCGACCATACGATTCGCGACCTTGCGGCGCTGCTCGAGCGCGCCGTCGACGAGACTCTCGATCGCGACGGCTTCGACGCCGCACGGAATCTGCTCGACGCGCTGCTCGATCCGCTGCCGGATCTTCGCGCGAATGGCGAACTGGCTCCGCGGAATCTGGTGACGGAGATTCGCAGCGCGACGAGTGCGCTCGATGTCCGGCTCAATTTCGCGCCGAACACGGTCGCGAGCGAAGGCGCGCGAAAACGCGTCCGCGAGTTGGAGACGCTGATCCGCGACCAGCAACTCGTCGCCGACACGGTGGCGGTGGCCAGCGCCGGCGAGCAGATCGAAGAGCAGGAGCGCGAGAAGACATCGCTCCTGCAGCAAGTGCCTGAGATCCTCTTCGCCGAGGAGCGCGAGAACAATGCGGCGCGCAGCGCGGCCCGGGATGAGGAAGCGGCGCGGCTGACCGCGGAAACGGAATCGAGAGAGCACGAGTTGCGGGAGCTGTTCGCGCAATTGCCGCACGCGGAGCAGGCGTTGCGCGAGGCGCTGGAGACGCGCCGCACCTGGCTCTGGCGGCAGGTCGTTGGTGTCGTGGCCGGCGTGGTCGCTGTGTACGCGATCGCATTCGCGTTCGGCGTGCTCCGTCCGCACTTCGAGCGCATCACGTGGGTCGTGACCTGGGGCGTGGTTCTCTTCGCGATCGGGACCGGCATCCGGTACGTGACGCGGATCGTGCCGCTGGTCCGCGCTGCGCGAGAGCGGCTGGCGCGTCTGCGTTCGCAAATCGAGACGACCGATCAGGCCAAGAACGCCGCTCACAACGCGGAGTTGCAGTTCGAGTACGACGTGACGCATCGCCGCACCGCGCTGCGCGTGCTCGCCGCGATCCATGACGCCGCGAAGAACGCATTGGAAGGCGTGCGTGTGCGCACGCGGGAGCTCGGAGAAATGGCCGCGTCGTTCGTGCCGGCCTCGATCGGGCAATCGGGATTGTCGCTTTCAGTCATCGACGACGGGGAGGTAGACGCCTGGTACGAACGGACGATCGACGATCGCAAGTCGTTCGTGCGCGAGTTTCCGATCAGCCGATCCGTTTCGCGGCGCCTCCCACTCGACGAGTTGCGCGCGCGCATTTCTTCCTACGCAACGACTGCGTTCGCGGAATTCCGGAAGCTCACGCTTGCCACCGCGGCATCGACACTGGCGTCCGAGGCGAAGCTCGCGCAGCGCCTCAAACGCTTCGCCGATACGGGTGCGCCGCTCATCGAGATTCGCGACGACGATCTGCAGGCACAGAGGGCGATGCAGCGCGATTGCACGCTCTGGATCGACGCGAGAGACGCCGTCTGGGTCACGCAGTTGCAGCGCCGTCTCCCCGAGGCGTACGTCAAGTCTTCGCCCGACGCGCTTTCCGTCCATGTCGTCACGCGCGTTCTGCACTATCCCGGTTATGTCCTCGGCCAGATCGAGCATTACCGCGCGCAATTCGAAGCGAATCCGTGCGATGCGGATGTTGCCGGTCTCCTGCCGGCGGAGTTGATCGTCGGCGCAAATGTGCGCGACGCCTATGAGCGGATTCTCCTGGCTCGCGCCGTGGGTGTTCTGCATGTGCGCGCCGACGGGCAGCTCACCATCGACGATGCACTCCTCGGCGATTCGCATCTCGCCGCCGCGCAAACGCTCGCATCGCCACAGAGCGTGTCATTCCGGGAACAGCTCGAGAACGTACTGATCCCGCGACTGGAAGTCACAGGCGACGTGTCGCGAGAGCTGCGATCGCTGCGCCAGTCCGCGCCGCTCACACCACTCGACAGAAACGTGCTCGATGCCCTGCTGAAAAAGTACGCAGCGCTGGTTTGAGGTGCGCCATGGGATTCTATTTGCGCAAGAGCTTGTCCGTCGGGCCGTTCCGATTCAACTTGTCGGGTTCGGGTGTCGGCGTCTCCGTCGGAATTCCTGGATTTCGCGTCGGCTCGGGGCCGCGCGGCAATTACGTTCACCTCGGACGCAGCGGCGTGTACTACCGGCACACGTTTCCCGCAGACTCGAGCACACCGCGAATTCACGCGCCGGCGCTGATTCCGTCATCGGCGACGCATGCGCCGTTGCAAGAGATCGAATCGGGCAGCGCCGCATGCATCGTCGACTCGTCGTCCGAGGAACTGCTCAATGAGATCCGCGCCAAACGACGGAAACTATCGCTCCGGCCGTTTGCGATTGTCTGGCTGATTCTGTCCATGATCATCGCCATGGGAGCCGGGTGGCCGTCGTGGGCGCTCCTTATGACGGCCGTGATTGGGATGGCGCTCGTACTTGCGGCCGGATATCGCGACAAGATCGAAAAGACGGTCGTCATCTTCTATGACTTCGAGCCCTCGGCGGAGAACGCGTTTCGCCGCTTCACCGAATGGGCGGATGCGCTGTCCGCCACGCGCAAGGCGTGGCACGTTGCCGCGTCAGGACGCGTTTTCGATCGCAAATATCACGCGGGCGCAAGCCAACTGCTGCAACGGTCCGAGACCACGATTCGCGCAGCCCAGCCTCCCTTCCTCGAGACGAATGTTCCTGTGCTGAGCGTCGGCGCCGGTCGCCAGACACTTTACTTCCTGCCGGATCGCTTGCTCGTCTACGACGCCACAGGCATTGGCGCGGTGACGTATCGGACACTCGACGTTTCTGCCGGCCAGCAGCGTTTCATCGAGGATGGTGGAGTGCCGCCGGATGCGACGGTCGTCGACCGTACCTGGCGGTATGTGAATCGAAACGGAGGTCCCGACCGCCGCTTCAACGACAACCCGCAAATCCCGATCTGCCTGTACGACGAGCTGGTGCTCCGCACCGCCTCCGGTCTGCACGAAGTCGTACAGGTTTCGCGCTCCGGAGTGGGAGAAGGATTCGTCGCGGCGATCCGTCATCTCGCGAGCGTAGTGCCGTAGGTCTGATCCCGAGTTCCTTCAGTTCAACACCAACGCGGGCAGTGGCCGCAGTGGACGAAGAATAGATCTCGATATATTCTAACTGTAGTAACCATCCAATTCGCATAGTTTCTACGCGCATGGTACAACTTCGAACAGATGGCTCCGGTGTCCCCCACGATCCGAAGGAAACCCTTCGAAAGCTTGCTCGTGGTGCCCGAGGCGGACTCGTCACTACTGAGCGTGCGGCCGAATTACTCGGCATCACAGCAAACACGGCGTCGCTCACGCTGGGACGACTCGTTCGGCGCGGTTGGCTGTCACGAATCCGTCGTGGTCTCTACCTGGTCCTTCCGCTTGAAGCGGGCCGCGAGGGAACCGCGATTGAAGATCCATGGGTGCTTGCGAGGGAGCTCTATGCACCCTGCTACATCGGAGGTTGGACTGCTGCGGAGTTTTGGGAGCTCACGGAGCAGCTATTTCGCGCTACCTTCGTCGTCACGGCGGCAAACATCCGCAGTTCGCGGGAGGTGTTCTTCGGAGCAGAATTTCATCTCACGCGCGCAACAGAGGAGCGCGTGGATGAAGTCGGTAAAGTCTGGCGCGGCCGAGAGCGAATCGCACTCTCCGATCGAGAGAGGACGATTGCGGACGCCCTCGCCAACCCGAGCTGGGTCGGTGGTGTCCGGCACTTCGTAGAGATCCTTCGAACGTACCGCGAGTCGAAGGAGTGGAATCCGAGTCGCTTGATTGAGCGTGTGGAGGAGGTCGGGTCGGGCGCTTCGTTCAAACGACTCGGCTATCTCGCAGAGACAGTGTTAAAGCCTGATCGCACCATCGTGAAAGAGGCTCTGGCACGGCGGACTTCAGGCGTCGTCAAACTCGATCCTGCAATTGCCGATCGCGGTCGCATCAACACGCGGTGGGGACTTTCCGTGAACGTTCCACTCGACCACGCGGAGCCGGACGCATGATCGCGAAGCAGGACATTCTCGATCGCGCTCACGAGTGGCAGCTCCGACCAAGCGTGGTCGAGAAAGACTATGTGCTTGGGTGGGTCCTCGCTGCCATAGCCCAGCACTCGGAGGCTTCGGAGGATTGGGTTTTCAAGGGTGGGACATGCCTGAAGAAGTGCTATTTCGAGACGTATCGTTTCTCGGAGGATCTCGACTTCTCGCTTCTGCCTGACGCTATGTATGACGCCGACTCGCTGACGCAAATTCTTCAGGAAGTCGTTCAGGTTGCCCATGAGCTGAGTGGCATTACATTCCCGGCCGATCTCGTTACATTGCGGCCGCGTGTGGACAAGCTCGGTCGAGCAACCTTTGAAGGGAAGATCGGATATCGCGGACCACTCGCAATTCCGAGTTTTCCTCGGCTCCTGTTCGACCTCACGCGAAACGAGCCGGTGCTGGCGGAACCTGAATTGCGTCCCGTGTTTCACCCGTATCCGGATTTGCTTCCAGATGGGATGGCCGTTTCTTCATACAGCATTGAGGAGCTCTTTGCGGAGAAGACTCGGGCCTTGCTCGAACGCACGCGACCGCGCGATCTCTACGACGTTGTTTTCATTCTTGAAAGCCGCGCCGCCGATGTCGATTTCGACGAAGCCCGTGATTTCTTCCGTCGAAAGTGCGAGGCGAAGGGGCTCCATCCACCGTCATCTGACGAGCTCCTTGTCGTAGCCCGCACGTCGGGCGAGCTCCGAGCGGATTGGGACAACATGCTCGCCCACCAACTCCCGCAATTACCGCCGTTTGAAGATCACCTCGTCCGACTCGAGGGTGTCCTTCGATGGATCGACGCCCCAATCGTGGCTGCGCCCCTCCTGGCGCCACTTGTATCCGGGGATGAGCTCGTTGCTCCTGCCGGCGTGACTTATTGGGGTGTAGGGGTTCCCCTCGAGGTGGCGCGATTTGCGGGCATCAACCATCTCCTTGTTGAGTTCACATACAAAGGTAAGGTGCGACGCGCGGAGCCATACTCCCTGCGCCGGGCTGCGAATGGCAACCTCCTTCTGTATGCCTGGGAAGTTGATTCGCCTCACATCAAAGCCTTCAGCGCGCGCGAAATCGTCGGTTTGCGTGCCACGACAATCCCGTTCACGCCACGGCATCCCGTGGAGTTCAGTTCTGCTGGAGGAATCGCCGCGCCGATGATTGCCCGCAGCTCTTCCGGGAATCAGGGCAGCTCGCGGCGACGTCGATTCAGCACGCGTCGGATGTACGTCTTCCGCTGTGCCACTTGCCAGAAATTGTTCCGCCATACGACCAGGAACCCTTCACTCCGCGCTCATAAAGCACCGGATGGGTGGCGCTGCTCGAGTCGCCGCGGCTATCTGGAACGGGTCGAGTAAAAGCGAGACGCAATTATCGTGGCGCGACGGATTCGAAGACGACGCGCTCGATCGACCAGCGGTTTGTCGTCAGTGGGCGGGAGGCGCGTGTGCCGGTGGTCGTCAGCAGGAGCAGGTGTTCGAGGGGTGTGAGTGTCTGCGTCCAAACGGGCAGGCGTACGCCGTCCCAGGTGAGGATCGAGGGGTTGGGCAGGGGCTCGTCGGTGGATAGGAGTAAGTAGGTGTCGGCTCCGTAGGGCTCCGTGATGCGAAACATGCTCGGATTGCCGAGGCGGATTTCGGTGGGGGCGGGGTCGCGGATGGGGAAACGATTCTCGACGGAGCCGCTCGGTGGGAAGGTGAGATAGCTCCTTCCGTGACTGTCGATCACGAATGCGTAGTAGTAGCGCGGGGTGATGTGCGCCGCAAGCGGGTGCGAGGCGCGGAGCACGGTGCTGTACAGATCGTTGCCGATGACCGCTCCGTTTCGAATGAGCGTCTTTGTTTTCTCGGCCCACAATGCGAGGCGATAGGGTGCGCGCGAGTTGGGCGGCGATTCGAGCTGGTGCCAGGCGTGGATGCGTCGCAGCTTCAGGACGCCTTCGCGCAGTGATGCGATGGAGTCGCGCAGTTTTGCGTCGTGCCCGTCTTCCACTACCCATGCGGTTTGCTGGGGAAGTGCACTGTTGCGGCGATCGGCGCTTTGGACGTGGGGTCGCATCCATGTGTATTCGATGTGCCGGGCTTTGTATCGACCGACGAGTATGTAGTCCGCACCTGTCGGATCGTCGACGCGAGTGACTCTGTGGCCGACGCCAATCCCGTCGATGAGCGTCGCAGGAGCCGGGAATTGCACGAACAGCGATGAGGAGGAGGGCAAACGTGCGATTGCAGCAATCGCGGATTTTGCGTTGCTGAATTTCGTGGACTGGCCTTTCTGATCGAGCAACTCCCAGCCGGTGCCGTGAGGGCGGAGCACGTGGGTCGGTTGGACTTCCAGAGGGTCGGCAAGCCAACGCGCTTTTCCTGCAATGGTGAGTTGTCGCGCAAATTTCGCGATGCTTCGGATGTCTGTTGTTGTCTGTGGCGCCCATACACGCAACGGACGTCCATTGGGCGCGGCCCAGCCGACGACTTCCAGAAGCGCGCCGGAGCGAATTGTCTCCTGTTTGGCGCGAGTCGGTTCCATCTCGGCGACGCTGCGTCCCAATCCGAGGATCGCTGTAATGCGGAATCGAGTTGTCGAGGATCGATCGTTGGCGATGCGTAGCTGCGTATCGACGGCCAGGCCGTTTGCCCATCCGCCTTGCAGGACGATCCTTCCGCCGGCTTCCACTCTTTCGACGGCCACGATCGGGCGATCGCCCTGGCGATCGACGCGTGTGCCGAGGAACGGACGGAGGCGGGCTTCTGCGGGGCCGAGCATCACCGGCGCCTGAGAGGGAGTTTCGCCGCGCAATCGAGCCTGTGCGCGCAGAAAGGTTTCCTGCGCGGGCTCGCCGGCGACGGCGTCGCGCAATGCGCGAATCCAGGCCCACGAAAATGAGCCGTGAAAGAGACCGTCTTCGCCCTCGGTCTCCCATGCGGAGTCGAGGTCCTGCGTGGAGGCGAACACCAGCGCGCCGCGCTCCTCGGGGCGCGCTCCGTAGGGCTTTCCATCGGCGAGCTCACGGGCCCTGCGAATGCCGCGCGGCCGCGCTCCGGTCGGCAATCCGCGGAAACCCGATCCGCTATGACAGTGATCGAGGATCAGCGTGAGATGCGCGCCGCGATCGAGAATGCGATTGAACAGCGGCCGCAGTTCTTTGTCGCGAATGTCCAATGCGCCCCATCGCGAGTCGGCGGGAGCGATCGATTCATCGAGGCGATCGAGCTCGTCGGAAGCCGGATTCGGTACCTGTGAGCCGTGGCCGGCGAAGTAATAGAACGTGATGTCGTTCTTCGCTGCTGGTTGCACGAGATGCTGCTCGATCGATTGCAGAATAGCCACGCGCGTGGCTTGTTGATTCTTGAGTGTCACGATGTCTTTCGGGTCGAAGCCGTATACGTGTACGAGCATCTCCCGCAGGATGTCGACGTCGTTGGCGGCGCCCTTGAGATCGGGCCAGAAGCGTTCGACCGGATTGGCGCGCGACGGACGCGGAAGAGTTGAGGCGGTGTAGTCATCGATGCCGATCAGCAGTGCGCGCCGGCGAGGCGTGGACTGCGCTTCGGCGAGGGCGGCGCTCAGGATGCTGGCGGTGAACGCGACGACGAATCGAGTTTGCATGGTCACTCCGTGTCACCTGCAAGTGGGTAGTGCTTTGGCTTCGTCGAGTGCTATCGACCCGTAAGTCCAAAGTCCGTCAGAGGCATCGCGATACACCACGGCGCGAAATCCTTTCGTTTCGGCGAAGTGCTGAATCCCGCCGCGATAGGCGTCGTATTCGTCGACGCCGTAATGAATCGACTCGACGAGTGCATCATCGAACCCCGTTTTGGTGCGAATGAGCAGGACCATGCAATCCTCACCCGCGGCTTCGGCTCGCAATCGTTGCTTCGCAAATTGGCGGGTCACGGCATGCGCCGCAGCGATGGGAGCCTTCGCGGCAGGGTTGAGATCGCAGGCCAGAAGCATGATGAAGATGCCGAGCACCGGAAGCTGCCTCATGGAAATCTCCTTGAACGGAGCGCCGGCGTGAACGCCGGCGCTCCTCATGCTTCAGGGAAGGTTGACCGGGGGGCAGATAGTGCGGTCGTGCAGCGAGCGGCCTGGCTCCATGCGCAGTCCGTTCAGCAGCTCGGAGTAGGTCGTCGTCGATGGATGCACACTGGTCCAACTGACGGTTGGAACGGACGTTCCGCTCGGTGGACCGGCGTTCGGAACGAGACGGGTCTCGAGGTCCGGAGGAGTCTGCAGCAGCTCGTAGTACATCTCGAAGTGCTTGCCGACCTGTGGGGCTTCGTTGTTCGACGACGCCGGCGGGATGAAGGGCGGAAGGTTGATCACCGCCACTTCCACCTTGTCGCTGGAATCGGGGGACAGCGTCATGGTGCGGCCGGTGCCGCCATTGTGCTTCGTGTCGGCGATCTGGACGCTCTCGCCGGTGACCTCGATGTCCACACCCATCCAACTGGCGATGGCTTGTGTATACGAGGACGTGTTGCCGGTGCCGTCGAGGCGCTTGAAGTGAACGGGAGTGACATTGCTACCGAGGCGGGCGATGCTGTAGGTGTAGAGATCGCCGCTATCGATTTTGAAACGCGCCGCGACGATGCCGGGTGGCAGCGTATCGAAGAGATCAGAGTCGAGAGTGCATCCCGAGCTGCATGACTGCTGCAGCCTGGCGATCCACGAAAAGTCTCCGCGCTCGGTGGTCGTCGTGGGGATGATTTGGGGCTGACCCTCGACGGTGCCCCGAACATCATCGCGGATGTTGAACGACGGCAGGTTGGGTTCCCCGCTGGATTTTTGCACCGAGATGTCCGAGCCATCGATCAGCCACGCGCTGCCATTGCCGAGGGCGCCGGCGAGTGAGTCGAGTGCTACGGACGAAGACTGGTTGCGAAACGTGAAGTTGGCGATCGACGCGTCATTATCGACGCAGTCACCGGAGCAACCGCCGGCGCGGGCGTAGAGAATTGGCTGATGCTCCTGCATGGCGGCGCCGTCGGACGTGTGATGCTGATCGGCATTGAGAAGCAGAACGGTCACTTCCGTGCCGTTTTCATTGGGGATGAAGGCCATCAGGCCGGTGAAGAGAATTCTGAGTACAAACGTGCTCACTGTGTGTGTTCTCCATTGCGGCGTGGCGCGCATAGGGTGAGCCGGCATAGCCGACGACCTGGAACGCTGCCCACGTTCTCGCGGGTTCTTGTTCGTTCCGGAGCATCTCGAGCTGCGCGTGCTGCAGCGCAACTGCCACGTCGTCTCCGTTCCGATAGTGACAATGGAGTGACACCAGCAACTTCTTCACAGTGGCGTCGTTGATTTTCCACAGCGTACCGATGACGGCCGGAACGTTTGCGGCGAGGAGTGGTCGTACGAGCGGTGCAACCCCCTCGGGACCGACCGTGACTCCGCCAGCGGAGCTGCATGCGGCGAGCACGACGAGCCGGGTGCGCTCAAGCTCCGAGAGCTGGGTCATCAGTGTCTCGGCGGTCAATTCGCCGGCATCGTTGCCGTCCCGCGCCAGTTGCAGCTTCGATAGCCACGGCAGTTGGCGGTTGACGACCCCGTGACCGGCGAAATGGATGATGTCGCTGTTCTTTGCCGCGTCCAAAAAGTTTCGTACCGTGGCTTCGGATCCGAGCAGCACCTTGGCATCGCCATAGGCATCGCGGAGCTCGAGCGCCTCGTCCCTGGCATGCGGGAGGTCGTCCGTCGGATTGGCGACGACCAGGATGGACGGCTTCGGATTGGGCGGGAATTGCCGATCCCGCTCCAGCGCATAGAGGTAGAGCGACGTGCTGCCGGCCACTGCGATGCTGCCTCGCTCGATGAGATAGTCCTCAGGGCCGCTTTGCAGCGCGGCGAAGGGGAGGCCGTGCATCGGGCCGTCCGGCACGATGACGATTCGCGTTTTCCGCCGCGCACTGGGCAGCGCCAGCGGTGCCCGGAGCAGTTCTTCGTACGTTGCGCGCATTGCCCGATCGAACTGCTGACCGCTCCTGATGGCGGCGCCGATCTCTTCGACCCAGGCCGCGATCCGAGGCCGGCCGGCCCTTTGTTGGATGAGGTCGATGAAATTGCGTGCGAGCACCCATGTATAGGTGCGGTCTTCGAGCACGAAGTATTGCAGGATCACCGTGTCTTCCGGCAGGGCTGCCAGACGGCGGCGAAGATCGTCTTCCGTTTCGATCTTCCTGAAGTCTGGAACGGCGGACTGTGACTGGAGAATGAGCTGCATTGGCTCGAAGCCGCGAACCTGTTCGGCATAGACGAACGCGCCTCGTATGTCGTTGCCGGCAATGCGCTCTTCGATCATGTCGCGATGCATGGCCTGAAAGCGGGAGAAGTACGGCGTCCAGAGAGCTTCATACGCGCCGCGTTTCCTGCGATCGATGAGGTTGACCGCTTCCTCACGCAGGATTTTCAGTGCCTGGTCGAAATCCTCAACGGCAGTTGGGTCATTCACGCTGCTTCGAGCGATCGCGCGCTTGTAGTGAAGGCCGGCGCGATAGGTTGAGCCCTCGGCTTTTGCGAGCGCGATGGCTTCGCTGAATTCGGAGACGGCCTTTTTCGGGTCCGATTTTAACGATGCCTGAGCAGTGACCTCTTTGATGCGCATTTTCAACTGCGCTCGGATCTCGGGCTTGTCGATCGCTTCGACGAGATCCGACGCTTGTTCCAGGTCGGCTCGAGCATGGGCGTCTCGTCCCAGCTCGATGAGGAGATCGGCACGGAGGCGCAGGGCAACGACGAGGTGTAGTTTGGCCTGAGCCAATCTGCCGGCCGGCGCGCCGACGATCGTCTTCTGTACCGAATCGACGAGCGCATTCTGATACCGCAGCGCAATCGCGGGATAGCCGAGCTGCCTCGCGGCTGTCACTGCGGATCCGTATGCGTGATGGCGAGCGTTCAGATCGGTGACGCCGGACAGCAGGGCCAGCGCCCGGAACGAATCCGCGAATGCGAGGTCGGGTTTTCCGATGGTGGAGTAGTTTTCGCTGCGCCGGCCCAGGACTGCGACTGTGGCGGTCGGGTCGCCGTTCGCGGAATCGATGGCCTGCTCGTAGAGCGTATGGGCCTCGAGATAACGACCCTGCAAGTCCAGTTCGACCGCTCGAAGAGTTTCGATACGGGCGGAGAGACGGTGATACGCATGTTTCTTCGCGGTTTCAGCGAGATCGTTCAGCAGCGGCAAAGAGTCCTGCTGATTGTTGAACGCCTGCACCGCGAGCGAATATCGAGCCGCAAGGTAGAGGGGACTCCCTGCCTGTTCGAGCAGCGTGGAAGCTCGTTGATATGCCCTGGCCGCTGCGCCGGACTGTCCATTCTTTGCAGATGTTCGCGCCTGTCGGAAGGCGCGGATGCCGTGTTTCAGGGCGTTTCGCTCGCTGGTCTGTTCCGAAGCTTTCAGAATCGCCTGTGCGTATGGATCTCCGAGCACTTCAGCGAAGAGTCGGGTCGTCTCGACGTCGAGCAGATTCGATTCCTCGAAGGCGTGGATGGCATTCGAAGGAAATGCCCGCACGATCCTGGTCAGCGTCGCGTGATCGCGTTGCTGAAGCGCCTGCTCCAGCTCGTCGATCCGCCATTCGGGATCGCGAATGTTCAACAGTCGCTCGCGGCGCTGGCGCGCTTCGTCCGACCAGCCTCGCTCGTTGAGCTTCACGACGTCGTCCCACGCCAGAATGGCCTCCCGAGTCAGGCCGAGCTTTTCGAGAGCGAGCGCGCGATTGAATCGTGCAGTTGGAGAGCCGGGTTTCCGGCGCAGCAGCTCTTCCGCAGCGTTCAGGGCGTGGAGGAAGTCCGCGGGGGCGCCTTTGCGCTGCGCGCGGATGAAATAGGCGGCGGCCAGGTCATCCTTCGCGCGTCGTTCCACCGCAGTGAGGGCGGTATCGATGCAATCCTTGTCCGCGGTGACGAGTAATGCCAGTGCGTCGCCTTTGTCCTCGCACGTCGCGCGAACCTCGGCCTTCCGGCAACAGGTTTTCCATGCGGCGTTGCTGAGGCGCGGTCCGACGGTGCGCCGCTCGTTTCGCCCCATTTTTTCCGGAACGGGGTCATTCCTGTTGTTGCAGGCCATCGTGGCGCTGCACAAGGAAAGAAAGATGCAAAAAAGCCTTCTGACCTGCTTCATGAGCTCTGCGGTCCGCGAGAATGGGTGCGAACGATGATGACGCGAAGCAGCGGCGGCGGCCACGACGACCTGTTCCAGACAATGTACAACCGTTACTACGCGCGCATGCTGCGTTTTTTTCGAAGAGTGTTCCGCGTCTCGGAAGACGATGCGCGGGAGCTGACGCAGGATTCGTTCGTGCGGTTCTACCGGACGATGGACGAGTATCGAGGCGAAGCGGAATGGGCATTGCTCGAAACGATCGCGCGGAACGTCGGCTACAACAAGGTGCGATCGCTGAGTACGATCAAGCGAGGCGCGGTCAGACCCGAATCGCTCGATGAGTGGGATCACGCACATGACCCCGAGGCGGAACAGCCGACCCCGCTCGACCAGATGATCGATGCGGAGCGCAGGACGCGTCTGCGCACGGCCCTGGCCGAGCTTCCCAAAGGTCAGCGGCAATGTCTGCAGTTGCGGCTCGATGACATGAGCTATGAGGAGATCTCGCGTGTGCTCCGGATCTCCCTGGACGCAGTGAGGTCGCGCATCCGCGATGCCAAGCGGTCGCTGCGCGATCGGCTCGGAGACGAAGGCGTGCTCCCGGAGGATGAATCATGACCAGCAAATCAGATTGGCAGAACGCGAATCGCGAGCTGATCGCGGATCAGCGCCGGCAACTCGGCGATCCGCCGGCGGCGGAAGAGCTCCTGGCGTACAGCCGCGGAGAGTTGTCGGAGAGTGAAGAAGAAGAGGTGCGCGATCGGCTGGTTGCCTATCCCGAGCTGGCGCGGATGTACGCGGCGCCGTTCCCCGAGGAGGGCGACGCTGTCTCGGACGACCACCAGCGCGACGACTGGCGCGCGCTCCAGCGACGCCTCGGCCATTCCGACGAGGAACCGCAACGCGGTCGCGTGCTCTTCTTCCGCTACGCCCCGGTCTCGGTCGCCGCGGCACTCGCGCTCCTCTTCTTCGGCCTCTTCGTCCAGTCGGAGCGCAGTTCGAGATATCACGCGGCGCAGAGCACGGTCCCGCGGATCCTCGCCGCCCCGCAAGAGCTCGACCCCGATGGAGACCGCAGCGCCGATGCGCCGACGATGCTTCGCAAGGACGGCGAGGCCTATCTGCTGAAGCCGCGCCTCATCAATCAGGTCCGGTACCCGCACTACGGCATCGAGCTTCGCGATGCGAACGACGCGCGGCTCTGGCAGAACAACTCCGCGCAGCCTGACGAATACGACTCGTTTCAGATCGCAATCCCGCACGCGTTCCTTCGTACCGGCGAGCGATACAAGCTGAAAGTCTTCGGCATGGACGGGAACGTGAAGAAGGAAGTGGGCTCGTACGACGTGGCCGTGCCGGCGGAGTAGCGAATCGAGTTGTTATTCCGATCCGAACGCCTCAAATTGCGCGACTTTCGCTCAGAGGGAAGGCTCGTCGGAGCGCTGCTGCACGGACCGTGGGCCCCTTGCCTGTCCCCGGATGTGCGCGATGCTGTCCCGCGAGCTGTTCATATTGACGAGGTACTGCGCGCACACGTTCCGATGGAGGCGCGGGCGATCGGTCCGGCGGCAGGAGCTGAAGCGGGTCGTTCGTCCGGCGATAGCCGAGGAACTGGGTTTTGATCTCGCGCGCAAGAACCTCGGCGAGCAGCGATGGTACGGCGTTGCCGATCTGGCGCTGCACCGACGTTCGCGCTCCGTACACCTTCACGTCGTCGGGAATGTCTGCAGGCGGCATAGCCGTGATCCCTCAGGTCCCACGGTTCTCGAGCTTCAGGCCGGCCTCGGAGACGGCATCGCGGATCAAACAACGGAACCGTTCGCGGCCTGCGCTATCGGCTGCACGTGCGGGATCTTCCGGGGAAGCCGGATATCGTGTTCAGCCGCGCGCGCGTGGTCGTTTTCTGCGACGGTGATTTCTGGCATTGGTCGCCGGCGACGAGAGCGCCTCGACAAGCTTGCGCGCGGCGCGAACGCGCCGTATTGGACGGCGAAGATCGCGGCGAACGCGGCTCGGGATCGCCGTACCACGCGACTGTTACGCGTCGCGGGATGGACGGTGGTGCGACTGTGGGAAACCGATGTTCTCCGCGATGTGCGCCGAGCGGCGCGACGCGTGGAGGAGGCAGTGAGCTCGAAGTCTTCTGCCAAACCGGATGCTCGTTTGCGAGGCGAATGAACGCGCCAATCGGTTTGAGAATCCACCGCCTCACCGTACTCGTCAATACGAAACCTTTCGTTCCGAATTACGAATGATGTCGTAGGGCTGTCTTGAACGCTCGCAACTAACGTTTTTGCGGTCACTCCGTCTGACGTACGAAAGAGAAACTCGAAATGAACTTCCGGGCACTGATCGTCTCGCTCGTTGTACTCGCTGCACCTGCGTTTGCGCAGACCACCACCCCGGCCGCCGAGGGGCCGCGGGTTTATGTTCCGGCCGACTTTGCGCAGTTTGCTCCGCGCACGGCGCTGGACATGCTCAACCGCGTTCCCGGCTTCGGGATCAAGGAAGAGGAGGAGGAGCGGGGGCTCGGCGATGCGACCGGAAACGTGGTCATCAACGGGCAGCGGCTTTCGGGCAAGTCGAATGATGTGGTCACGGAGCTCAGCCGGATCCCGGCGCAGAACGTCGAGCGGATCGAGATCGTGGACGGCGCGACGCTGGACATCCCGGGGCTGTCCGGCCAGGTCGCGAATGTGATCGTGCGATCGACGGGCATCAGCGGACAGTGGGCGTATCGCCCGGAGTTCCGCTCGTACTACACCGATCCGCTGCTGACGCGGTTCGAGGTCTCGGTCAGCGGGACGAAGGGGCCGGTGCAATACACGATCGGGCTCGACAATCGCGGCAATCGTAGCGGCGCAGGCGGCGGGACCTGGATCTACAGTCCCGACGGCGCACTGACAGAGGAGCGCGATGAGCAGTGGCGGGGCAATGCCGAACAGCCGCGGCTCAGCGGGCGGTTCGTATTCGACGGACCCGGCGCATCGAAGGGCAATCTCAATCTGCTGTACGGCCGTTTGTACTACGACTATCTCGAGACGGGATTGCGAACGCGCATCGCCGGCGTGGAGCGCTCGCGTCGCGTGACGGTCGATGAGCACGGCCACAACTACGAGATCGGCGGCGACTACGAATTCGGACTGGGCATCGGACGATTGAAACTGATCGGTGTGGGCCGCGGCTCGCGCTATCCGAATGAGACGACGGTGGTCACGTCGTTCGCGGATGACTCGCCTGCGCTCGGCAGTCGTTCGACGCAGACCGGCGACGACCGCGAGATGATCGGACGCAGCGAGTATCGTTGGACGAGCGGCGGCGCGGAGTGGCAGATCTCCGCCGAAGGGGCGTACAACAGTCTCGATAACGTCACGCGCCTGTTCGAGATGCAATCGGGCGGAAACTTCAACGAGGTCACGTTTTCCGGTGGCATCGCCAGCGTGGAAGAGGACCGTTACGAGGTGATGGGCAGCTACGGCCGGTCGCTCGCTCCCAGCGTGACGTTCAAGCTTTCGGCCGGCGGCGAGTATTCGCAGTTGGCGCAGGTGGGAGCGGGCGGCACGACGCGCACGTTCTATCGGCCCAAGGGTGAGTTGTCGACGGCGTGGAAAGTCTCGCCGCGCACGGACATCAACTTCAAGCTCGCCCGTCGCGTCGGGCAGCTCAACTTCTTCGACTTCCTGGCGTCGGTGGACGTGGCCACCGATCAGGCGACGTCTGCGAATCCCAACCTCGTTCCCGAGCAGAGCTGGGATCTCGAGGTGGAAGGCGTCCGCAATCTCGGCACGCTCGGATCGACGACGCTGCGACTGTACGGGCGTCGCATCGACGACATCATCGACACCATTCCGATCGGCACATCGGGTCAGGCGCCGGGCAATCTCGAGTCGGCGACGCTTTACGGGATCGAGTCGCGCAGCACGCTCAACCTCGATGGCATCGGCTGGCGCGGCGCGCGTTTCGACGCACACTTCGGATGGCAGGACAGTGCAGTCGACGATCCACTCACCGGCGAACAGCGCCCGATCAGCAACAGCCTCCAGGAGTTTTTCAGCCTCGCGCTGCGGCACGACATCCCCGGCTCCGACTGGGCGTGGGGCACCGGCTATTCGTATCAGCTCAACGCGAAGAACTACAGGCTCACCGAAGTCGGACGACAGTGGGAAGGTCCGGTGTGGGGCGACGTCTACATCGAGCACAAAGACGTCCGCGGTCTGACCGTGCGCGCCGGCGTGCACAACCTGCTCGCCGCCGACAGCATGTGGGATCGCACCGTTCACGCAGGCCGCCGCACCGATCCTGTCGATTTCATCGAAGAGCGCGACCGTCAGATCGGGCCAATCTTCTCCTTTGCGGTGAGAGGGAAATTCTGAGGCGCTTTTGCGCGAGAGCCGCCCCTCACCCTACCCTCTCCCCACCGCGATGAGGCTGCGGTGGGGAGAGGGGACCCTACTGCCGCGCGGTAGTCGTGCTTCGACCAACATTTCCATGCGCGAGCAGAATTAGGCGCGCGATGTGACCTGTTGCGGCGGTCATGAATGATGCGCTCGCTCCGCTCCACGGCTTTTTCCTGCAGGACGCCACCGCGCTCTGGGTTCTCGGATCGATTCTGCTTTTGCTGGCCATTGGGTTCGTTGGCGCGCCGCTGATCGTGTGGGCGATCGCGGGGGCGGCGATTCTGATCGGGTTCGGCGCGCCGGCCTGGCTGCTGATCGCGTATGCGGCGGTGATGCTGCTGTTTCTCATCGTGCCGATCCGTCGCGCGCTGGTTTCCAGCATCGTGATGAAGATTCTCGGGCCGATCATGCCGGCGATCTCGGAGACGGAGCGGACGGCGATCGAGTCGGGCTCGGTGTGGGCGGAGGCGGAGTTGTTCTCGGGGAAGCCGGATTTTCGGAAGTTGATGGCCGAGCCGTATCCGTCGCTCACTGCTGAGGAGCGGGCCTTTCTCGATGGACCGGTGAATGAGCTCTGCTCGGTCGTCGATGACTGGGAAGTGTGGGAGTCGCGCGAATTGCCGAAAGTTGCCTGGGATGTGATCAAGCGCGAGCGGTTCCTCGGCATGATCATTCCGAAGGAATTCGGCGGTCTCGGATTCTCCGCGCTCGCGCACAGCGAAGTGATCATGAAGCTGGCCACGCGCTCGATTCCGGTGTGCATCACGGTGATGGTGCCGAACTCGCTCGGGCCGGCGGAGCTGCTGATGCATTACGGCACGGACGAGCAGAAGAAACGTCTCCTGCCAAGACTCGCATCAGGCGATGAGATTCCGGCGTTCGCACTCACGGAGCCGGGCGCGGGCTCGGACGCGGGCGCGATCGCTTCGCACGGAACACTCTTCAAGGGAGAAGACGGGAAGCTCTACATCCGCCTTAACTGGAACAAGCGTTACATCACACTTGCGGCGATCGCGACGCTCCTCGGCGTGGCGTTCAAGTTGAGCGATCCCGAGAATCTGCTCGGCCAAGGTGAGGACCTCGGGATCACATGCGCGCTCGTGCCGACGAATGTGCCGGGCGTCGTCATCGGCCGCCGTCACGATCCGCTCGGCACGCCGTTCTACAACTGTCCGACGCAGGGCCACGACGTGGTGGTGCCGCTCGACGCGGTGGTCGGCGGCGCGGAGGGTTGCGGCAAGGGCTGGCGGATGCTGACGGAATCGCTCGCGGCGGGACGCGGCATTTCGCTTCCGGCGCAGAGTACCGGCGGCGCGAAGCTGGGGACGCGCGTCATCAGCGCGTACGCGTCCGTGCGCAAGCAGTTCGGTCTGCCGATCGGAAAGTTCGAAGGGATCGAAGAGCCGGTGGCGCGCATCGCCGGGTTCAACTATCTACTCGAGGCCATGCGCCGCTACACGCTCGGCGCGATCGATCAGGGCATGAAGCCGGCCGTGATCACGGCCATCGCGAAGTACCACTCGACCGAGATCGGCCGGAAGCTGATCAACGACGCGATGGATGTGGCGGGCGGCTCGGGGATCTCGCGCGGTCCGCGCAATCAACTCGCGCATTACTACATCGCTACGCCGATCGGGATCACGGTGGAAGGGGCGAACATTCTCACGCGTACGCTGATCATCTTCGGACAGGGCGCGTTGCGCGCGCATCCGTACGCGCTCGCCGAGGTCAATGCCATTGGCGCGCGCGACCTCCGTGCATTCGATCGCGCGTTCTGGGGTCACATCGGACATATCGTGCGCAATCTTTCGCGCTCGATCGTACTCTCGCTCACGCGCGGCAACCTGGCCGGCAGTCCGGTCAGCGGCGCCACGGCGCGTTATTACCGCAAGCTGGCCTGGGCCTCGGCGACGTTCGCGATTCTCGCGGACGTTGCCATGGGTGCGCTTGGCGGATCGCTGAAGCTCAAGGAGAAACTCACGGGCCGTTTCGCCGATGTGCTGTCGTGGATGTACATCGGTACGGCCGTGCTGCGGCGTTACGAAGCAGAAGGGCGTCCGAAGGAAGATCTCTCGTTCGTCCACTTCACGATGACGCACGCGCTGTACAAGATTCAGAAAGCGTTCGATGGCATCTTCGGCAATCTCCCTGTGCCGGGTCTGACGTGGCTCTTCGCGGGACCGCTGCGGATGTGGTCGAGCTTCAATGCGCTGGCGGGTGAAGCGAACGACAAGCACACGCACAAGATCGCCACGCTGATTCTCACCGACAGCGATCAGCGCCGCCGCCACACCGATGGGATTTACATGCCCGACAACACGATCGAGCACCTCGGCTTACTGGAGGAAGCGTTCCGAGTCGTCAAACGTGCCGAGGCCGTGGACAAGAAAGTGAGGGCCGCGGTGAAGGGCAACACGATTCCGAAAGCCAAAGGGGCGGCGCTGTACGAATCTGCATTGGCGAAGGGCGTGATCTCGAGCGACGAGCACGCGCTGCTCGCCCGCGCCGAGGAGCTGCGCGCCGCGGCAATCGCGGTCGACGACTTTTCGCAGGAGGAGTACCTCACGCACAGCGCTCCGGGCGTGCTGGCGGAAGTGAATGCGACGGACGAAGCGAGTGTCGCGTAGGTTTAGAGCGCGCTAAACTGGTTGCCATCGGCGATCTCATCATCTTTCTCTCGTTCATTGCGAGCCTGGTTCTGATCTGGCTCCGCTGGAGCATTGCCCGTAGGGAGAAGAGAGTGCTGGCGATGTTTCGGGCCCATGCGCCGGATCGCGAACCGGGGCTGACGCTCGAGATGGTTGGCGCCTCGATGCGCGACGGAAAGTACGACGTCGATATCCGGCTCTCCAATCCGGCTGGCGCGGGAAACGTCGTCACGGCGCTCTATCTTGAAAGTGCAGGCAAGCTGATCGCGGCCGAGGGCGGCGATGGCACGTTCAAAGTGCCGTTCGCGATCCAAGCCAATGGCGTGATCACCGGCCGTCTCTCCTTTCGCGCTCCCGATCAAAGTTGGCGCGACGGAGCGATCGTGGTGATCGACGTCGACGGGCGTCTGGTCTCCAGCAAACCGCGATGACTGGCTTCGATGTTGTTTCGCTGGGTACCTTGCAGCGCGGCGTGCCGTCTGCTTTGCGGCCGCCCTCAACGAAGCCGCCGCATCGTTTCGTTGTGGCCGCTCGCATCCAGCCCACCGCCATTCGCGCAAGGCACCCAGTGAAACAACAGGAAGAGACTCGAATGAGCGTCTGCAAAGACCACAGAGACCCCCTCTGCCGCGAGAGCCCACTCGTGTGTGAGTGCAGGAGTGAATGCCTGACCGAATGAGCCCCCGCGGCGAGGAGATCGACTCTTTAGACACGATGGTGGGAAATTTGTGGCGTCTCAGCGCGAAGTTTTTGATTCGCGGGGCGGCACGGCTTCGTAGAAAACGCGCTCGATGGACCACGTAGACGGGGTGACGCGGCGTCCGATTCGGCTGCCGGTGGCGGTTTCGATCAGCAGTTCTTCGAGCGCGGTGTCCGGCTTGGGCGCGCCTTTGCGGACGCCTTCCCACTCCAGGATGCGCGGGTTTGGCAGCGGCTCGTCGGTGGTCAGCAGAAAGAAAGTGTCGACGCCGTAGGGCGATGCGACATGGAACGTCGCCGTTGGGCCGAGGGAGATCTCGCTGGGCGGCTCGGCCTCACCGGGCAAAGGCGGACGCGGGAAGCGATTCTCGACGGAGCTCGTACCGAAGAGCAGAAAGCTCCGCCCGTGGCTGTCGATCGTGAAGACGTAGATGAAGCGTGGCGGGACGGGCGCAACCGGGTTCGCTGCCCGCAAAAAGAGCGCGTATTTCTCGTCGCCGATGACCGCGCCGTCTTTCGCCCATTGGCCGTCGCGCTCGCGGCGGACGTCCAGTTGATACGCGAAGCGTCCTTCGGGCGGTGACTCGAGGCGTTGCCATGAGTGGATTTTTCGCAAGCGCATGACGGCCTCACGCAGCATCGGCGCGATGTCGCGGTGCTTGGCATCTCGACGATCATCGACGATCCATTCGCTGTGCAGCGGCATGCCGATCTTTCGTTCGTCGGACGCTTTCGTCCACGGGCGTACCCATGCATAGGCGAGGCGGCGATTCAAATAGCGGCCCACCAGGATGTAGTCCGCATCTTCGGGACGGTCGGCCAGATCGATGCCTTCTCGATCGTCGCAATTGGCGTCCGGTCCGACGTCGATGCCGTCGATCAACGCCGCCGGAGCGGGGAACTGCACGAAGAGTGATGATGCCGCGGGGATTCTGGCTACAGCCGCGATGGCATCCGTGGACTCGGTGCCGAGGTATTGGACTTCTCCGTCGCGATCGAGAAGCTCCCACTCGCGATTGCCGCGACGAATGAGATGCGATGGCGTGATGCTGAGCGGGTCTTTGATCCAGCGCACGCCGCGGCGCGATGCCTCGACGGCAAGTTTGCGCGCCAGCGAGGCGATGGCCTCGATGCTCTCCGAGATGCGGGGCATCCAGACGCGCAGCGGTCTGCCGCCGGGTGCGACCCATCGCACGACTTCCAGCAGAGCGCCGGAGCGAATGGCTTGCGGCATCGGCGATCCGTCCGGAATGCGTCCCTCGCTGCGACCCAGTCCGCGCATGGCGGTGATGGTCACGCGCACGGATGTGGAATGGTCGATCACGCGCAGCTCGCAGCCGACCTCCAGTCCATTGGCCCAGCCGCCTTGCAGGAAGACAGTTCCGTCGCTGCGGACTCTCTCCACCGCGATGACCGTGCGGTCGCCGTGGCGATCGACGCGCTTGCCGAGGAACGGGCTGCGCATCATGTCGGCAGTGCCGGCGATCACCGGCTCCTGATAGGCGCGCTCGGCACGAAGACGGGCCGTGGCGCGCGCGAACGTTTCGGCCGCGGACTCACCGGCCGAGGAATCGCGCATGGCGCGGATCCACGCCCACGAAAACGCGCCATGCATCTTCTTATCGTCGTCGCGCGTTTCCCAGGCGGCATCGGTGTCCTGTGTCGCGGAGAGCACGAGCGCGCCGCGATCTTCCGGGCGCGGACCATAGTTGGTGCGGTCCGCGATGTCGCGAAGATCGGGGCGCACGCCCCGCGGATGCCTTCCCGTAGTCCGACCGCGCGCGCCGGAGCCGCTGTGGCAGTTGTCGAGGATCACGCTGAGCCTTGCGCCGCGGTCGAGGATGCGATTGAAGAGCGGCCGCAGCTCCTTGTCGCGAATGTCGAGAACGCCGAGGCGGGAATCGGCGGGGACGAGAGACTCGTCGAGCTTGTCGGCCTCGTCGGAGAGCGAGTTCTGCACTTGCGATCCGTGCCCCGCGAAATAGAACAGCAACACGTCGCCTCGGGCGGCCGGCTTCGCGAGATGCTGGCCGACCGCTTCGAGGATTTCGCTGCGCGTCGCGGATTGATCGGTAAGCGTGACGATGTCGCGCTCCTCGAAATCGTAGAGGCGCACGAGCATTTCCTTCATTGCCTCGACGTCATTGACTGCGCCGGACAGATTCGGCCAGTCGCGCGAGAGAGGGGGCGCGCCGCGGGGACGGGCGCTGAGACCGGAAGCCGTGTAGTCATTGACTCCCACGAGCACGGCGCGGCGGTGGCCGGCCGGCTTTGCGGCGGCGTCGTACACGACGAACGAGGCACAGGCCACTGCGAGCCAACAAAGCGGCAGGCGGATACTCACAATCTCCCTCCGCCATTGAGGACACGATTCGGTCAGAATTGTGTTGGGAAACGGTCGAGTGCGGTGCCGTTGTTGGTCTGCGGCTAGCGTGAGCGATCAGTGCGGGCACGGCTTCAGTGACTCACCTTCGGTTGGCGTGAGCGCGCCGTATGTCCAAACGCGCTCGGAAGAGTCCTTGTAAGCGACGCCCCGAAACGCGCGGTCGCGATAGAACTGTTGCACGCCGCCGGGATAGACGTCATACGCGCCGGCGCCGTAGTGCATGGCTTCGATCATCGAGTCTTCCAGGATGATCGACGTGCGCACGTACAAGACGTCGCAGCCCGCGCCAGCGACGCTGGCGCGGACCGTCCATTTCGATAAACGCGAATGTTCGTAAATGCCGGTGAAGGACCGGGCCGCGGCCATTCGATTATCCCGGTCGGTGGTGACTTTCAGCGATGAGGGCTGATTGGATTCACATGCGAGAACGAAGAGAGAGAGCAAGAGTGAAGCGCGCATCGTCAATTTCCTCGGCGGTCGGCCGCCGAACTGGCGGCGGAACAGGAACGTGTGATTACGGGCGTGGGTCTTGCGACGGCGGGCAGAGGAGCTGCTCGGCGGCGGTGCGGCCCACGTCGAGACGCAACTGGTTCAACAGCGCAGACCAGAGCGTCTGCTGGGGATGGATGGAGTGCCAATCGACCACGGCATACGCGGGCGCGCCCGCCAATGCGCCTGCGCGCGGCACGAACCGCGCTTCCGGCGCAGGCGGCGTCTGTGTCACTTCGTAATACATCTCGAAGTGCTTTCCGACTCCGGGATTCGTGCTGTACGGCGCGGTGGGCGGGGTGAACGGCGGGAGGTTGAGCACTGCAATCTCGACGTTCTCATTCTCGGCAGGGGAGAGAAACATCGACCTGCCGGGATCGCCGTTGAATTTCTCTTCGACGATTTCGATACTGCTGCCGGTAACGGTCACGTCCGCCCCGACCCATGTGGCCACGGCTTGTGAATAAGAGGACGGGTTGCCGCTGCCGTCCAGCCGGTTGAAATGCACGGGCGTGATCTCGCTGCCAATGCGTGCGATCGAATAGGTGAAGACTTTGCCGGTGCGGAGCGTCATGCGTCCGGCGATCAAACCGGCGGGCGGTTGTGCTTCGAGCATTGCATCGTCGATGTTGCAGCCGGTCCCGCAAATTGACTTGAGATTGGCGACCCAACTGAAATCCTCGCGTTCCGTGGACGTCGTGGGAATGACCTGGAGAATCCCACCGGCAGTGCTGCGCGTGTCGTCGCGCAGGACGAGCGACGGCAATTCGGGATCGCTCGTGCTGCCCTTGCGGACGGAGACCTCGGAGCCGGCCAGGAGCCAGGCCGCGCCGCCATCGACAGCCGTCTCCAATGAATCGAGCGCCTCGGAAAGCGATTTGTCGGAGTAAAGGTATTGGGCGATGGCCGGATCGTCGGTTGGACAATCGCCGGTGCAACTGCCGGCTCGCGCAACGATCATGGGCTTGTGAGCTTCGAGAGGGCTGCCGTCGGACATCTCGTGGGCGTGGCCGACGTTGAGCAGAAGAACGGTGACTTCCTGTTTGTCCTCACTGGGTACGAAGACGATCAGACCGGTGAATAGAATTCGGAGAATGAATTCCAATTGAGGTACCTCCGTTGCTGGGGGCAGGGGCCGCGTAAGGCGACGAGGCATGACCAATCACCTGGAACGACGCCCACGCCAGAACCGACCGAAGGCCGGGGTTGTTGTCCTTGAGCAGTTCGAGTTGCGCATCGCGCATTGCCACTGCCGCCTCGCTGCCCTTTTGATAGTGACGATGGAAAGACACCATCAGCTTCTCAGTTGTGGCGTCGTCCACGTCCCACAGGCTGCCAATGACCGCCGGAACGCCCGCGGCGAGCAGCGGACGAACGAACGGCGCAACCCCTTCAGGACCGACCGGCAACCCTCCGGCACTGCTGCAGGCGGACAGGATGAAGAGTCGTGTCCGGTCCAGCTTCAACGAGAGTAAATCTTCGGCGTCCAGCACTCCGGAATTGCCTTCGGACGGCGCGAGCAAGAGGTACGAGCGCGATGGCTTCTGCGCGTTCACAATGGCGTGTCCGGCCACGTGAACGATCGAATGGTCCGCCGCTCGCTGAAGAAGAGCCGGAACCGTGGCCTCGGCGCCGAGCAGGATGTCGGCATCCGGCGCGTAAATGTCGCGAATCCCTTCCGCTTCGCTCCTGGCGTGATCGAGGCGCTTCAATCCTTGCGCGAGCGCCATCCGCTCGTCGAAAGCAGGATCGCCGACGATGAAGACGGACGGGTTCGTGACCGGCTCGAGCTCGAGATCCCGGCGCAATGAAAAGACGTAGAGCGTGGCGCTCCCCGCGATCTCGATCGGCATGCGCTGGATCAAATACTCGCGTGTCCGTGGATCGCGCAGTGCCACCAGCGGCAATCCGTGAATTCCACCGTCTGGGATGAACACGAGCCGGGCCGGCCGCACGCCTCCGCTCGTTCCGGCGATGACGCGCAACGGCTCCGCCGCCAGCTCCTCATGCGCCGCAAGGAGCACGCGCTCCGCGGCGGTCGTGCTGTGGTGCCCGGCGGCCTCCTGCAGTTCCGTGCTCCAGCGGTTGGTCTTCTCACGGCCGACCTGGTCCAGCGTCAGATACTCGAACCGGTCGCGCGAGATGATCCAGACAAACGTACGGTCTTCGAGCACGCAGTACTGGATGAGAAACGTACCGGCAGGGAGCGAGGCCTGGAGGCCGGCAACACCGGACCGTGCGCTCTTCTCATCGGCCGGAGCAGCAGACATGAGCAGCGAGGGAGATGCGTAGCCGAGCTGCAGGAGAAGGTTCAGTGGCTCGGCAGCGCGCGCGCGTTCGGCGTACGTGAATGCCAGGGCGTGATCACCTTTTTCGACGAGGCGGCGGATGAGCAGGCGATACGTGTCCTGAAAGCGCGAGAAGTACGGGCTCCAGAGCTCTTCCTCTCCGCCGCGTTCCCGAGACGCGAGGATGGCCTGTTCCTCGGTTCGCAGTATGGCCAATGCCGACTGCAGATCCTTATCTGCATTGGCACCGCGTCCCGCCCGAACCATCGCTTCCGCACGCTGCGCGAGAAGCGACGTACGAAACGACCGGAAATCAGAACTGGCGTTTGCGAGAGCGCTCGTATACGCGGCAACCGCAGCATCGGGATCGGTTTTCACCAGCACCTGACCGCGCACCTCGTCGGCGCGCGCTTGCAGAATGCGCTGGGTCTCCACGTCCGGATTTCCGGCATTGCCGGCCAAACGGGTTGATTCGGAGAGATCGCTCACGGCCCGTTCATGACGGCCGAGACGCACCTGCGTGCCGGCACGATGGCGAAGCACCATGGCCATGGTCTGTTGGATCTGTCGGAGGCGATGGATTTCCTCGGGAGGCACGCTGCGGATGGTCTCTCTCAACTCGTCGAGGGCGGCGGTCTGGTAGAGAAGCGCCGCGCGCGGATGGCCGAGGGACGCCGCGACGGTGGCGGCTTCCAGCAGGAGCGCCTGCCGATCCCTGAGGTTGGTGAGATGCCCGGCGTGACGCCCGGCGTAGAAGGCTTCTCGCCACGCAAGCTCGGTGGCGCCGAACCCGCGCAGGACGCCGGCGCGACGCCCACGAATCGCGGCCATTCCCTCCTGATCATTGACGCGCGCGAAATACGCGAATGCTTCGTCGTATGCGGCAAGCGATTCCGCATAGTTGCTCTGTTCCGTGAAATGCCCATACATCCAGCTCACGCGCGCGCGGAGGTCGTGATAGCCGTGCTTGATTGCCTGCCTTTCGATGGGCTCGAGCAGATCGACGGCTGCCCGCTTGACTGAATAGCCGAGGTCCACGCGGAGATGGAACGGACTGCCGGCGCGCTTGAAAGCGGTGCTGGCGTGTTTGTAACGTGCCGCCGCATCGGTCAACTCGAACGATTGTTCCATCCGGCGCGTTTCAGTGAGCTCGCGGTGCGCCTGCTGTAATGCGGCGAGTTTCTGCGGTGATTGTGCGGCTCGCCGGATCGCTGCAATCACATCGATGGGAAGCCGGTCCCCGTCGAGACGCTGCGAGAGCTCGGACGCAAAGAGTGAAAGGCGATCGAGCTGTTCTGCAGTAGGTGCGACCGCCCATTGTGGAAGGAGCTCTTCCTCGAAGTAGCGCTGTGCCGCCGACGGAAATGGTGCAATGAGCCTGGCAATCGCTTTTCGGTCGTGCGTGCGTAATGCGTCCGGGAGCGCTTTGCGATTGTGCTCCCAGCGGATGGCGGCATTGACGCTTCGTTGCAGGCGAGCGCGGCGTTCTGCGCTTCCTTCTCCCATCGCGAATCCGCGAGCCGGAGGAATTGATCCCATGCTGCGATGGCCTGCCCCGAGAGTCCCAGCTCTTCGAGCACGAGTGCGCGATTGAAATGAGCGGCCGGGAGCTCCGGCTCCGCGGCCACGGCCTGTTCGGCGGCCTCCAGCGCGCGCAGGAAATCTGAGGGCCGGTCCTCCCGCTGCGCGCGTACGTAGTACGCAGCGGCGAGATCGCTCATCGCCTTGGGATCCACGCGGCCGAATCGCTCGAGGGCGTCGATGACGGAGTCGGTGCAGTGCGGCTCAAAGGAGAGAATCCGCAGCGCGCGGGTGTGGTCCTCGATCAACTCGTCGCAAGGCTCTGTCTCTGCCGCAGGAGGAGGCTCCGGCGCTCCGCACTGCGCCTGCCCGACTACTCGGCCGGGGACGAGCGTTTTGTTGCAGGCTTTCCATTCCGATACGTTGCTCAGCAGGGGCTCGACGCTGCGAGGCCACAACTCCGGCGATTTCGTGTCTCTCTCACAGAAGAAAGCTGTGCAGGCGCACAGAGCAACGATGAAGAGAGAGCGCTTTTTCATGCGTCATCTAAGATACGCGTTTCGCGGAAACGGGATCGGAAGATGACCACTCGGGGTGACGGCAACGTCAGCGACGATGAATTCGAGGAAATCTTCCGGAAGTATTACTCTCGCATCTGGAGATACTACCGAGCCTGCCGCGCATCGGACGACGAAGCGCACGATTTGGCGCAGGACGCCTTCAAGCGCTTCTATGAACGGCGGAAGCAACTTCGCGGGGAAGAGCCGTGGCCGTTCCTGCAGTCGATCGCGCGAAGCGTGCTCCTCAACAAGCTGCGCGATCAGAAGACGGCCAAGCGCAGCGCGAAAATGGTCGAGATCGACGACCCCGAGGTCACGGAATTGTCCGCTCCGGAAGAGCTCGACTATGGCGAGAGGCAGCAGCAGGAGATGCGGCGGAACAGCCTTTACCGGGTCGCCGCCGAGCTTCCCGAAGGCCAGAGGCAAAGCCTGGGTTTGTGGCTGGGCGGATTCAAATACGACGAGATCGCGGCGGTCCTGGGGATCACTGTCGATGCTGTGAAATCGCGACTGCGCGATGCAAAGAGGCAACTGCACGCTCGACTGGGAGCGGAAACGCTCCTGGAGGAAGAAGAATGATCACGAAATCAGATTGGGAGGCCGTTCAACAGGAAATGTCCGAGGAAGATCGGCGGAAGCTCGGAGAACCGCCCACCGCCGAAGAGATGCTCGCCTACAGCCGCGGCGCGCTCTCCGGCGAGAGGGCCGCGCACGTGCGCGCATGGCTGGCGTGCAATCCGGATCTGGTGCGCGCACTCATGGAGCCTTTCCCCGCCGCCGACGCGAAGCCGGGTGATCCCGACTTCCTCTCCTCGGAGGAGATGGCCAGGCAATGGACCATTCTCCAGCAGCGAATCGATGCGCCGAAAGGGACGGCCCGCGTGTATCAATTTCCGTCGCGATGGACCGCATTGGCCGCAGCACTCGCCCTCGTATTCGCCGGACTGTATTGGCAGGCCCAAACGAAGGCGAGCCGCCTGACGCGCGAGCTTCATGCGCCACGGGCGCTCGAATCGCAGTTGCTCCTGCCCGATGGCCGCAGGGGAGCTGAGCAGGCGACGCCTCTATCCGCGCAAGGTGAGCGTTTCGTACTCGACCTGGCCCTGTTCGATGGAGCGCGCTTCGACACCTACCGCGTCGAGATGCGAGAAGCGAGCGCCGATCCCGCGCAGTCGCCCTGGCGCAGCGACGCAATCCGCGCCGCCGGCGAGGAGACGCTTTCAATCGACGTCACGCGCACGTACCTGAAACCAGGCAAATACCAGATCGTCGTGTTCGGCATCGACGGCACCCGCGAACAACGGTTGGAAACGTACACGCTGCGGGTGCCGTAGATCAGCACCCCGGAACTGGGTGTCCCACTCCCCCGTCATTCTGAGCAGGCGAATGGCGAGAGCGCCACGGGTGAGGTTGATGACACCCTTGCGTTCTGCCATGAGGGGAGCGCACTCGCGATGTATGTCATTAGAAGCGCAGGGCGGGTGGGTGTGAGCGAGCGAAAAAATCTCGAAATGCGCAAACCGTGGCACAGGCCGTGGTTTGCGTAGTTTGAGATCCTCACGCTCACACCCGCCCGACCACCTCGCTCAGGATGACGTGGAGGAGTGGACACTCATTTGTGGGAGGCTGTACTTAGACTTAGATCAGAGGGCAGAGCGCTCTGCTCTCTGAAGCGATAATGGCGCCATGCCGAGCTCGACCGCCGTCACTCGTGTGCGCGCTTTCTGCGCGTCACTCCTGTTGATTGCGTGCGGTGTGTCGATTGCGGCGCAGGACCGCGTCGGGTTGGTGTCGTTTCGGCGGATCGCCATCCCGGACGATGTGCCCGCGCATT
Source organism: Acidobacteriota bacterium (assembly GCA_030775085.1). Classification (GTDB taxonomy): domain Bacteria; phylum Acidobacteriota; class Thermoanaerobaculia; order Gp7-AA8; family Gp7-AA8; genus QHVT01. The sequence continues at coordinate 48,950 of JALYJW010000002.1, forward strand.
TGTGCAGTGCGATCGCGCAGGATCGCTCGGGACTGTTGTGGTTCGGGACGCAGGGCGGCTTGGTCCGCTACGACGGATACGAGCTGCGCGTGTTCCGATCCAATCCCGCCGATGCGTCGACGCTGGCGGGCAACTACGTGCGCGCGCTACTCGTGGCGTCTGACGGCCGGTTGTGGGTCGGTACGTTCAGCGGAGGACTCTCCGTCTTCGATCCGCGGACGGAGAGATTCACGCGCTATCAGCACGACGCCGGCAATCGTGCGTCGCTCGCGTACGACCGCGGCGGCACGATCCGGTGCTCGACGACACGATCGGCGCGGATCGCGTCGGCGCAGTATTCCGCGACGCGACGGGCGTGATGTGGGTGGGCACGTGGGGCGAAGGTCTGGCGCGCGACGCTCCGCGGACGCGTGCATTCCGCTCGAAGGCCGTGAATGCAGCGGTGCAAATGCTTGCCGCCGTTGATTGAATTTTCGAGAGCCGGGTAGGGGAAAGCAGTCTTGCAGGCTCTCCTAAGTCACTACCAATTCTGCAGTGCCGCATTCTGTTCCGGCATGGAGACAGATCCGTCCATGAGCACAGTCGATCGCGAGGAGTTCGAGTACATCGTTGTCGGCTCGGGGGCCGGCGGCGGGCCGCTGGCGGCGAATCTCGCAAAGTCCGGGCATCGCGTGCTGCTCCTCGAGGCGGGCTCCGATCCGGAGTCGTACCTCTATCAGGTGCCGTGCTTCCATGCCTACTCGACCGAAGAGAAGGCGATGGCGTGGGATTTCTTCGTCCGCCACTACAGCAGCAACGAAGCGCGCGACGACAAGTACCGGCCGGATCGCGGCGGCGTTTTCTACCCGCGCGCGGGTACGCTGGGCGGCTGCACGGCGCACAACGCCATGATCACCGTCTACCCGCACGACAGCGATTGGGACCACATCGCGGCGATGACGGGAGACGAGTCGTGGCGGCCGGACAAGATGCGCCGCTATTTCGAGCGGCTCGAGCACTGCACGTACGTCGATCCGCCGCCGCAAGGCGCACCCAATCCGAGCGGCCATGGATACGAAGGATGGCTGAAAACGAGCCAGGCCGACCCGCGCATGGCCGTGGGCGACAAGCAGATTCTCGAGACCGTGATGGACGCGGCGGTGGCGTCACTGTTGGCGGGAGCCCCAAAGCTCGGCAAGCGCTGGTTCGTCGCGCTCTGGCAGTTCATCAAGAGCCGCATTCGCCGCATCCTGCAACATCTCGACAGCGGCTTCGATCCGAACGACCTCCGCAATGCAGGCACCGAGGGGATGAGCACGATGCCTCTGGCCACGGCGGGCGGCAAACGCAACGGCACGCGCGAGTTCATCCGCAGCGTGCAGGCGAAGTATCCCGATCGCCTCATCGTGCGAATGAACCATCTCGCGACGCGCGTGCTGTTCGACGCCGACAACAAAGCCACCGGCGTCGAGTGCCTGGCTGGCGAACATCTCTATCGCGCCGATCCGAATGCGGCCACTGCGTCCGTGAAGAAGGAGTATCACTGCACGCGCGAAGTCATTCTCGCCGGCGGTGCGTTCAACACGCCGCAGCTCCTGATGCTCTCCGGCATCGGACCGAAGGCGCATCTCGAAGAGCACGGAATTGAATGCCGTGTGGACCGGCCGGGCGTCGGCCGCAATCTGCAGGACCGCTACGAAGTGGGCGTGGTCTCGACGATGGAGAAGGACTTCGAGATCCTCACCGGCGCGACCTTCACCGCGCCGGCCGAAGGAGAGATCGGCGATCCCTGTTTCGAGATGTGGAAGAAAGGGAGCGGCGTCTACACGACGAACGGCGGCGTGGCTGCGGTGATCCTGCGCTCGAAAAGCGATCTGCCCGATCCCGATCTCTTCATCTTCGGAATGCCGGGCTTTTTCCGCGGCTACTACCCGGGCTATTCACAGGACATCGAGCGGAAGCGCAACTACTTCACCTGGGCCATCCTCAAGGCGCACACGAACAACACGAACGGCGAAGTACGCCTCCGGTCGAGCGACCCGCGCGACACACCCGACGTCAATTTCCGTTACTTCGAGGAAAGCAATGACCCGAAGGGCGAGGACCTCGAGGCGGTGGTGAGCGGTCTGCGTTTCGTGCGGCGGATGAATACCCGCAACGATGGCATTGCCGAGGAGATGATTCCGGGGCCGGGCGTGTCGGATGAAGGCCTCGCGCAGTGGGCCGCCGACAACGCCTGGGGACATCACGCCTCGTGCAGTTGCCGGATGGGCAGGCCGGACGATCCGATGGCGGTGGTCGACAGCCGTTTCCGCGTCATCGGGACGCAGGGCCTGCGCATCGTCGACGCCTCGGTGTTCCCGCGCATCCCCGGGTTTTTCATCGTCACGCCGATCTACATGATCAGCGAAAAGGCGGCTGACACGATCGTCGCGGATGCCGGCCAAGGCCGACTCTAACGACATCTTCGACGCCCGCACTACTCAGTAATCGCAAAAGGCCGAAATCAAACGACCCACTACCAACCCTCACGCGGTCACAACGTCTTCAGGAACTCGATCAGCGCCTGCTTGTCCGCATCGGACAGCCCCGGCTCGCCTTCGGCCGGCGGGAGGAAATCGGTTCCGAAATAGTGGCCTTTGTTGACGACGAAGTCGCGGCATTTGCTGACTTCGAGGAGCTTCGGTACGAGCGGTTTGAACTGCGCGCGTGCCTGTTCGTCCGTCGCGTTCTCCGGAAGATCATCGAGATCGTGCTTGATGTCCAGCAGGAGACGGAGGACTTCCTTCTTCTTCTGCAGATCGATGTTGGACAGGAGATTGATCGGCGTTCCCGTGGGAATCGGTCCGATCTTCACCTCGCCGCCGCTGACGACGTTCGGCAGCAGCCAGTGGAGGACGCCCGAGAGGCGGCTGAACGCCGGCGGCAGGAATCCCGCCGATGTCGTCAGGAACGTCTGCTCCGGCGTGACGTCGATGAGTCCTCGGTGCTGTTTTCCGGAGAGCGTGACGACGTTCATGTTGCCTTCGCGCTTCTCGGGCCAAAGCATTTGATCGATGCCGTCTTTGAACGACGCCATGCGGTCGGGCACTGAGCCGCTCGGATAGAACTTGCCGACGGTGTTGTTGAGCAGGAACGGCGCGGTCGACCAGAGACTGGCCAGCGACGGAGGCCGCGTGTAGCCGCGACCGCCGCCCGGCATTTCGTAATCAGAAACTGCGAACGTGTATGGGTGCTGGACCTTGACGGTCCCCACCGCGGGAAGGCTCTTGTACGAGCTCGAGGAGAAGTTGTCCCAGATGTTGCCGGCCAGGGCGTTGGTCGCCAGCGGGCTGCAGATGTTGGTCTCGAGCAGCGTGACCGGAACGCGCAGGTCGGTGGTCAGGGCGTTCTTGCCGTCGGCGAAGTCCTCCGCCATGACGATCGGCTTCATGGCATTTTTGAATTCGGCCGTCTTCGTCCACTGCCAGTAATCGTTCCAGCACTTCATGTAGTCCGGACCGATGCAGCCGGGCTTGAAGAACTCGGTGAATGCTTTCTCCGGTAGTTTGCTGGAGTGGCAACGCGCGCAACGCTCGGCGAAGACTTCCTTGCCGCGCGTGAGCTGCGTGGTATCGGCGCTGATGAGTGCCGCGCCGCCGGGAGCGTTCTTCAGCAGGTCCGCCGGGGTCGCGGCGAGGAAGAACAGCGCCAGATCGGGCGTCTGCGCCTCGGTTGCTTTCCAGTAGGACGAGTTTTTCTCCGCGTCTGCGATTTTGATCGGCGAGATGTCCGGACCGCCGACGAGCGGGATGAAGTGCAGCACCCACTCTTCGCTGAAGAGGCCGATGTTGATGAAGACGCGGTTGAGTGCACCAAGCCCGCCGACCGAGTCCGCGCCGTCCTTGAGCACGTGCGGCGTGCGCGCCGTGTGCGTGGCCGGATCGTAGAACGCGGTGAGCGGCGTGCCGGCGGGGACGTAGTCGTTGAATTGTTTGTTGTCCCGTTCGGCGCCCTTCAACTCTTCGGTGCCCCACTTGCGGGCGATCTCGAGACGCGCGCCGAGGTTGTAGACCGCGTTCATCGTGCGGGGATTGTTGATCTGGTCGGAAGAGACGAATGAGGTATCGAGCGCGCCCGGACGCGAGGTATGGAAAAGCTGATAGGGGAAGCTGTTCCCCTTCGGGTCATAGACGAAGATGCGATCGACCCAGAAGTACTGCGCGCCGGGGTTGCTGTTGAGATTGGCCCATGTCGGATTCTCCGGATCGGCGGGAGGATTCGACGGGTTCGGCCCGACGTGGCAGAAGCCGCACGACATGGCCACGCGATACGGCTTCACCAGGTTCTTGTCGTTGTAGTAATCGGGATCGGTGTAGTACTTCTCGGCTTTCCAATGCGCCTTGGCCTTCTCGTCGAAATCGGGATTCGGGAAGAGGCGGAGGCCCACCACGCCGGTGGCGTAACCGTAGAACGATCCGACCGGCACGGTCGTACCGCGCGAGCCGATCTTTACGCCGGGATACTTCTGTTCGTTTTCGAACGGGTCGGGTCCGCATTCAGGGCTGGAGACGCGCTCGTCGAGCCACAGTCCGAAGCGGTCGTCTCTCCCCGCGGTTGGTTTGCGGAAACACGGCTCGTTCACCAGGCCGAGGTGATACCAACGGTCGTGACGGCCATGCTTCGACGACTTGTGGCTGGAGATCGTCTTCAGCAGATCGATCGTGCCGAAGCTGAACTTGTAAGAGAGCTGATCCCAGAAACGGTCGTTGCCGGCCGTCCAGACGATCCAGTTGTTGCGGCCTTTCACCGCGCGCGTGACCGCGTCCGCCGCTGCGATTCCCGGCAGGTACGGATCGAGCGAGGCCCGCACCGCCTCGGGATTTTTGGTGACGCCGTAGTCCATGTCGGCGAAGTAATCCTCGTCGGCGGCAGGGAAACTCGCGGCGTCGCGCCCCGCTCGCATGGCCTCGTCCTGTACTGTCCCCGGTGCGGGCCCCCGCCTGGCAAGGATGGTATCGACCAGCTTGATTCCACCGATGATGAGAACGAGGATCACCAGCACGATGACGAGTTTCCGCATGGCAGTTTCTCCTTCAGATGGTGACAGACCGGGGTATATAGAAGGAGGGCCGCTGCGAAGCATTTCCCTACCCTCTGCCGGAAATCCGCCCGTCATACGAGCTCCGGCCTGACTGGTAGTGCGCCCAACGCCGTCAGCGTTTCATCGACGCTTCGAATTTGGCTGCGGCATCAATCCCGGCCCGCAGGCGCCCGTGATCGCGCGGCGGCGGGACGCCGCCGGGCCAGCCGGCGTTCCGCTTGCGAACGACGCGCATTGCGAGGCGGAACGCCGGCGTCTCGCCGGCTGGCTCGGTGGCGTCCCGCCACCGCCGCGCGCCCGTCGCCAGGCATGTGGTACAACCTCAGCCGTCGAATGCCTCGTCGCTCTCTTGCGCTCGCGCTGCTCCTCGTCCTGGCCGTGCAGTTTGTCGGGGCGATGGTGTTTGCGTCGGCTTGTCCGGAGCCGTGTCCGGATGATACCGAGACGACGAGCTGTCCGCCGGTCTGCACGCTTTGCTCGGATTGCACGCATGCGCAACAGGCCATCGTGCGGCAGCCGGCGAATGGGCCTTCGCTCGCGGCGGCGCGGCGGATCCATTCGTTGCCATCGCTGGACGCTTCATCCCACGTTGCGGACGAGATCTTCCACGTCCCGCTGTTCGGCTGACAGGCGTTTCTTTTCGCCGGCGGCGCGGGTGATTCCGCGCTGATTCAGTCGAGGGGATTCATGCATCGATTCATTCTTCCGGCGGGACTGGTCCTGCTCGCCGTGCTCTCTGCCGATGCGCAGGAGACGGTTCTGACATTCAACGACGCGCTCGAGCGCGCACGTCAATCATCGCCGGCCATTGTTGCCGCGCGCATGAAGATCGAAGAAGCACGCGGTCGGGTCATCGGCGCTGCTCTTTCGTTCCCAGGGAATCCGACAGTCGAGGTCGAAGCGGGCCGTCGCAGCGGCCAGGCATCGACCACCGACTACGGCGTGGAGGTGGCGCAGGATTTCGATCAGCCGCAGCGGCGCCGAGCGCGAATGTCCGCCGCGGATGCCGCGGTAATGCAGGAGGAGCAACGCGCGCGCGAAACGGAGCGCGAACTGCTCCGCGAAGTCGCCGAGGCGTTCTTCAGTGCGGTGGAAGCGCGCGAGCGCGCGGACGTGGCCACGATCGGCAAGCAGCTCGCCGGCGAAGCGCTGCGTATCGCGGAGCGTCGCTACGCGCTCGGCGATGTGGCGCAGCTCGACGTGAATCTCGCTCGCACCGCGGTGGCGCGCTCCGAAGCGGAATCGCGCACTGCCGCGGCGACGCTCGGAGGGCAGTTGGTCCGGCTGCAGGTGCTCCTCGGAATGAGCGACACGGTCACTATCGATGGCTCGTTGCGCGAGACCTCCACGCTCGCTACCGCCGATCTCGTTGCGCGCGCGGCGGATCGTCCCGACGTGCAGCTCCTCGATGCGGAGATCGCGGAAGCGGAAGCTGATTTGCGTCTCGCGCGAACGCTGCGCTGGCCCGATTTCGGATTGCGCGGTTCGTATCGGCATGAGGAAGGCGACCGCATTTTCCTCGGCGGAGTCGGATTCTCGCTGCCGGTTTTTCATCGCGGACAGGAATCGACGGCGATTGCCAACGCGCGTCTGGCGCGCCTTCGGACAGAGCGCGATGCATTGACGCAGTCAATCGATGCGACGTTGCGCGGCGCAATCGCGTCGTATGGGGCGCGAATCGCCGCGGATGCCGAGTATCAGCGAATCGTTCTGCCGCTCGTCGATGAGAACGAGCGATTGGCGCTGGAAAGCTACGAAGTCGGACAGATCGGCCTCGGCGACCTGTTGCTGGTCCGGCGCGAAGCGCTCGACGCGCGCCGTGCCTTCATCGATCAGCTCATCGAAACGCGCCTCGCCGAAGTCGATCTGCGCGCGCAGTCAGGAGTATGGAAATGAATCCGAGACTCATCATCGCAGCACTGGTCATCGTCTCCACACTCACGTTCGGCTGCGGCAAGCCGGAAGCCGAGGGCGAACATCACGAGGAAGAAGGCCACGCCACCGAGACGCACGCGGAGCAGCCGGCGAACATCCTCGCGGTCGAAGAAACGATGCTTCGCGATCTGCGCCTCACGACGACGAAGGTCGAACAGCGGCCGGGCGGCGACGGCGTCAGCGTCGTTGGCGAGCTGCAGGCCGATCAGGCGCGTTACGCCGAAGCGGGCGTGCCGGTCACCGCGCGCGTCACGCGGCTGCTGGCCGTGCCGGGACAAGCCGTGCGCGCCGGACAAACGCTGGCCGAAGTGCAGAGCGTGGAGCTCGGTCGTGCGCGTGCCGATTACGACACCGCACAGGCGCGCGTGACGCTCGCGCAATCAGCCCTCGATCGCAAACGCGCGCTCGCCGATCGCATCGTGCCGCGACGCGAAGTGCAGGAAGCCGAGGCCGAGCTCAGTGCGGCGCAGGCAGAGCTGCGTGCGGCGGGGGCGTCGTTGCAGGCACTCGGCGTCTCGTCGTCGCGAGGTGGCGACGCTTCGCGAATGCCGATCGTCACGCCGATCGCGGGAACGGTGATCGAGCGGAACATCGCCCTCGGACAGATGATCGATCCGGCGCATGTCGCCTTCCGCATCGGCGATCTCGGAAGTCTCTGGCTGGTGGCGCATGCGTTCGAGCGCGATGCCGTGCGCATTGCCGTCGGCGCTCCCGCGCGCGTGACGCTCGCCGCCTATCCGGGACAGACATTCAGCGGACGCGTGACCTACATCGGCCGGCAGGTCGAAGCGTCGTCGCGCACGATTCCGGTGCGCGTCGAGCTTGCCAATCCGCAACAGGTACTTCGTCCCGGCATGTCCGCCAACGCCTGGCTGCAGGTCGCGACGGCCGGCCAGCCCGTCGTCACCGTGCCGGTGGCGGCGTTGCAACGCGTGCGCGATCAGTGGGTCGTGTTCGTGCCCAAGAGCGAGAAGACGTTCGAGATCCGCACGGTCGGTCGCGGTCGCGATCTGCAGGGTGAAGTGGAAGTGCTGAGCGGTCTCCAGCCCGGCGAGACCGTCGTCGTCGATGGCGCGTTCCTGCTGAAAGCGGAAGCGGAAAAAGCCGAAGGCGGAGGCGATCACCATGACCACTGAGGCGGTACGAGCATGATCGAGAAGATCATCACACGCTCATTCGCGAAGCCGCTCGTGGCGCTGCTGCTGGCTGGTGCGGGATCGGTCATCGGCGCGGTGTGGCTGACAGAGCTTCGTCGCGATGTTTTTCCCGATCTCTCCGCACCCGTCTTCAACGTCATCGTGCAGAACGCGTCGATGGGCGCGGAGGAGTTGGAGACCGCCATCGCCATTCCGATGGAAGTCGCGCTCAACGGTTTGCCGGGCGTGCGGCGCATTCGATCCAACTCGCAGCTCGGCGTGGCCAGCACCACCATCGAGTTCGAGCCCGACGCGGATTACTACCGCGCGCGGCAGTTGGTCGCGGAGCGCGTGGCGCAGGTGACGACGGAGCTTCCTCCCGGAACCGACACGCCGCTCGTCTCCAGTCTCACCGGCCGGCTCAACGAAGTGTTCGAGTTCACGCTCGAAGCGGAGCCGGGAGTGATGGACGCGATGAGTCTGCGCGACCTCGCGGAGTTCGAGGTGAAGAATCGCCTGCTGGCCGTGCCGGGAGTGGCGGCTGTCGAACGTCTCGGCGGATATCTGCGCCAGTTTCAGGTGCAGATCGATCCCAACCGCATGTCTGCGCGCGGCGTCACGCTCGCCGAGGTCATGCATGCGGTGGAAAGCGCCAACAAGAGCGCCTCGGGTGGATTCGTCGTACAGGGCCCGATGGAGTGGAACGTGCGCGCGCTCGGAATGGCGCGGTCGGTCGAAGATCTCCGCGCCACCGTCGTCGTCGTTCGCGGCATGACGCCCGTGCTCCTCGGCGACATCGCCGATGTTCGCGAAGCGCCTGCCGTGCGGCGCGGCATCGCCCATCGCCTGAAAGGCGAAGTGGTGAGCTGCCGCGTTTCGAAGCAGTTCGATGCCGACACGGTCAAAGTTGCGGCGGGCGTGCGGCAGGCATTCACCGAGCTGCAGAAAAGCCTCCCGCAAGGCGTGCACTTGCGCACCGTCTACGATCAGTCGGAGCTCGTGCAGTCGTCGCTATCCGGCGTCGGACGGGCGGTGCTGCTCGGTGCGTTCTTCGTCGTGCTCGTGCTCTTCGTGCTACTGGGCGACATCCGCGCGGCGCTCGTCGTGACGTTTACGATCCCGCTTTCGATCGGTCTGGCCGGGATCCTCTTGCGCGAAGCGAACGTCGGCCTGAACACGATGACGCTCGGCGGCCTGGCCATCGCGGTCGGGCTTCTCGTCGATGCCGCGATCATCGTGACGGAGAACGTCGTCCACCGGCTCACGCAGCGGCGTTTGGCGGATCGCATGAAAACCGCGCTGGCAGCCGCGATCGAAGTGGGCCGGCCGATCACGTTCGCCACGCTCATCGTCATCGCCGTCTTCACGCCGCTCTTCGCCATGACCGGCATCGAAGGCCGCATGTACAAGCCGCTCGCCGCCGCGGTGATTGCGGCGGTTGCTGCATCGCTCGCACTCGCGCTGACGCTCGTTCCGGTCGCCGCGGGTCTCATCCTCCGGCCGCGGCCGGAAGGCAAAGAGGAAGACGTCTGGATCATCCGCAAAATCAAGAAGCGCTACGCGCCGATGCTCGATTGGTGCATGGCTCACGCGGGACTCGTGCGCGTGCTAACGCTGGCCATCACCATCCCTGCGCTGTCGCTGGCGTTCGTCGTTGGCAGCGACTTCATGCCCGAGCTCGACGAAGGCGCGTTCCTCGTGCAGACCATCCTTCCCGCGGAGGCATCGCTCGATGAAGTGGATCGCCTGAATCATCGCGTCGAAGATCTGTTCCGCGGCATTCCGGAAGTGGAAGACGTCGTGCGGCGCACTGGCCGCGCCGAGCGCACCGAAGATCCGATGCCGCACACGATCTCCGACGTGCTGGTGGTTCTGAAGAAGGATCGCAAGCGCAGTCTCGATGCAATCGAAAGGGACATGCGCGAGCGCACCGAGAACGTTCCCGGAGTTTCGATTCTCTTCACGACCCCACTCGGCATGCGCATCGATGAAGGTCTCGGCGGAACGCCGGCCGATTTGTCGGTGCGCGTGTTCGGTCCCGATCTCGACACGCTCACGCGCCTCGGCGAACAGGCCAAAGCCATCATGAGTCGCGTTGAAGGGATCGCCGATCTCCGCGCGGAGCGCATGACCGGATTGCCGCAGATCCAGATCGAGATCGATCGCGCGGCCACGGCGCGCGTCGGTCTGACGCCGGGCGATGTGATCGACGCCGTGCGCATCGGCATGGTGGGGGAGGAGGCGTCGACCATCTGGATCGGCCAGCGCAGTTACGATCTCGTCGTTCGCCTGCAGGACGACGCACGTGACAACGTCGACGCGATCGGCGCCTTGCTCATCGACGGCCACGACGGCACGCGCATTCCGCTCAATCAGCTCGCCACGATCACGAAGACGTTCGGTCCGGGCGCGATCAAGCGCGAAGCGGGAAGCCGCCGGATCGCAGTCGAGGCAAGTGTGGAAGGCCGCGACCTCGGCGGCGCGGCAAGCGACGTCCGCGAGCGTCTGGAGCGCGAGCTGAAACTTCCGGCCGGCTACTTCGTGAATGTCGGCGGACGCGTCGAGAGTCAGGAGCGCGCCACGCGCTCGCTGCTGATCGCGATCTCGGTGGCGGTGTTCGCAGTGTTCATCCTGCTCTACCTCGCGCTCGGCTCCACCGCGGAAGCGCTGATCATCCTGGCCACACTGCCGGATGCCTTCGTCGGCGGCATCATCGCGCTGCTGATCGCCGGCGAGAGCTGGAACGTCTCATCGCTCGTTGGATTGATCGGCCTCTTCGGCATCGCCGTCCAGAACGGACTCGTGCTCATCGCACAGGTGAAGATGCTGATGGCTGACGGAATGCCCTTCGACGACGCCCTGCGCGAAGCCAGCATCGGACGCGTCCGACCCAAGCTCATGACCGCCTGCACCGCCATCCTCGGCCTGCTCCCGCTGCTCGTCCTGCGACTGCACGGCACCGAGATCGAACGCCCACTGGCCATCGTCATGATCGGCGGACTCGTCACGTCAACGTTGTTCACGCTCTTCGCGCTCCCGACGTTCTACGCATTCGTCCACCGCTGGCAGGAACGGAGGCAGCGCGCCACATCGACTGTCGTCACGTCCTCCGTCTGATCAGCGCGCGCACAATGACACTCCACTCGTCATGCCCAGTCGGCAAGCCTCATGGAATGTCCCACAGCGGACGTCACCGTCCCCGATCGCGACGGATCAAAGCGACGACGTCTCTGGTCGATACGGGACTGGTCTTTGCGCGCAACTCGTCCAGTCTGGCGGACAAGCCCTTCCTCCGCATGAGCAGCAGCTCCTTTCGCAGTGCTTCGTTGATCACGCGGCTTCGAAAGCCACTCTCGACCATCCGCTCCAACTCGGCTTTGACGTCGTCGTCCAGGACGATGTTGGTCTTTGTCGCCATCCTAGTTCTCCACTCGAGGTAGAGAATAGCGTGCCTTACCAATTGGGTGGCTCGAGAGTCTCTCCTCTCGCCTACGCTTTCACGGCGCGCAACGTCGAGCTCTGGATTGGCTGCCTGGCCGGCGCGGAAGTCGAGCACTACAAGACGCTGCTCGCACCATGGCGAGACTTCACATCTGCACAACCTGCAGCCCACACAGACCAGCGGCTTGTGCCATGCGGCCATCGAATGTGACGACGCGGCTCGCCTCACCGGAAAGCGCCAGCGCGATGTGCAAAGCATCAAGGGTACGGAGCGAAACGGACTCTGTGGAGAGCAGAATTCGCTCAGCCTCGCGATGAATCGCGGGACTCAGATCCAGTCGCCGGAAGGATCCTGACGACGCATCCGATCGAAGGGCATCCCGGATCTCTTTGGCCTGCTTCACATCGAGGGCACCTTCGCGTCTTCTCCGAGCAATCGCCGAGATGACTTCCGTCACAGAGAGCTCGGAGATCATCAGGTCACGCCGGCCATGAAGAAACCGGTCGAGAAGCTCGCTTTCCACCTCGGGAACATAGAGCTTGGCCAGCGCGCTGGAATCAACATAGACACCGAACCCCGGCTCGGGTGAAGGCGCCGGCCGCTTAACTCCTTTCATCCCGGCCATCGATGACTGCCTTGGAAAGCGGTGTCTTCAGTTCAGGCATCCGCCGCCGGAATGCGGACCGGCCACGAAAAGGCATTGCGGCTGCCGGCAGTGGCGGAACCAGCCGGGCTACCGGCCGGCCACGATCCGTGATCGTGATTTCGTGCCCTTTCCGAACATCTTCGATCAGGGCGGACAGGTTCTGCCGCGCCTCCCGAATCCCAGCATTCTTCATGAGGTCAGTGTGCTACATGTAGCATTTCGAGGCAAGCCATTACGCGCCCTCGAACAACGTGTCGGTAAGACCGATACCCGAAGACAAGGGAAAACGCAGCCTAACGGCACGTACCCCAAGCGCACCTGGCTGCGCAGCCCGCACATGTCGGAGCACAACCCGTTCACCGGACCTGAACGGCGCGCTGATCTACATGAAGACCGGGCACCTCCACTACTCCAACTTCGCCGCCGCGCTTTGAATCGCCTCCGCCAGCGTGGGGTGGATGAAGACCGCGTCGCGGATCACGGAGAAAGTGGCACGCGCGTTCATGAGGCCGATGTAAACGTGCACCAGCTCCGCGGCCTCGTGACTCAGCACGGTCGCGCCGAGGAGGTGTCCGGTCTCGGCATCGGCGATGAGCTTGATGAAGCCGTTCGTCTCGCCGATCTCCTCCGCTTTCGAGTTGCGGCGGATCTCGAAGCGCGCCACCTTGATCGCTTTTCCGCAGTGGCGAGCCTCGGTTTCGTTCATGCCCACGCGTCCGACCTCCGGATCGGTGAAGATCGCGTAGGGAACGACGCGCTCCGTGGTCCGAGAGCCGTCACCGGCGAGCTGTGAGTGGAGTACCCGGTAGTCATCCCACGCGGTATGCGTGAACATCGGGCCACCTCGAATGTCCCCGGCCACCCAGATGCCGGGAACGTTCGTCGACAGGCGCTCGTCCGCTTTTACGATGCCGTGATCCATCTTCACGCCGAGAGTGTCGAGCCCCAGGTCGTCCGTGTTCGGCTTCCTGCCTGTGGCGACGAAGAGGTGTGTGCCGGAGACCGCACCTTTCCCTGCGACATGAACGGTGACGCCTGTGCCGCATTTCTCCACCCGCTCGATCGCCGCTTCGAGGTAGAACTCGATGCCCTCGCGCTCGAGCAACTCCTGCAAGGCTTCGGAGACATCGATATCTTCGGTGCTGGCGATCCGCGATCCCCTCACGAGCACGACCACTTCGCTGCCCATCCGGCGATAGAACTGCGCCATCTCCAGGGCGATGACGCCGCCGCCGATGACCACGATGCGTTCCGGAAGCTCAGTGTGCTCGAGCCAGTTGCCGGCGTGAACCACATCGACACCGGTGAGCCCCTCGATCGGCGGGATGACGGATCGCGTGCCGGTATCGAGGACGACGTGGCGACCGAGGATGGCCGCATCGCCCACGACCACTCGAAAGCGGTCGGCTTCCCGGCCATCGAGTCGTCCATGGCCCACGATCAGCTTCGGGCTCTCTTTCCCGGCGAAGCCACGCTCGATGGCGGATCGATGACCGTCGACGATCTTCCGCGCTCGCTGGATCACAGCGGGGAAGTCCACTTCGACCGTTGGGATGCGCAGGCCGAACTCCCCGGCCCGGCGGGCGAGATGCGCCACTCTTGCCGACGCCAGCGCCGCCTTCGTGGGCGTACAGCCGAAATTCACACAGGAACCGCCGACATGCCTCCGCTCGATCAGCGCGGTGCGCTGGCCTGCCTTGCCGAGCGAATGCGCGAGTGGTCCACCCGCCTGGCCCGCACCAATGATGACGACATCGTAGTCTTCCATCGCGTCCCTCACATCAGCTCCCGCAACACCTTTTCCCACGCCTCTCGTTCTCTTCGCGGATCGAACTTCGGCTGCAAGCGCCGAACCTGCTGCTGCAACGTACGGCGAAGCGAAACATCATCGACGAAGCGGCGCACGAGGTCCGCGAGGCCGGCGGTGTCGCCGGTTGGAAAGAAACCCTGGTAGCCGCGGCCGAGGAGCGCCACGGAACTGGAAATGCGCGATGCGAGCACGGGCACACCGCAGACGACGGACTCGGGGATGACATTCGCGCCCCCCTCCATCAGCGAAGTGAGCACGAGAGCTTCGCTGTCCGCCATCCGTTGCCGCGCTTGTGCTCGAGACAACTCGCCTACCCATCGATAGCGCGCGTCCCGGCGCATCCACTGGCGCGCCTCATTCTCCATCTCGGGAGTGAGTGCCTTTCCTGCGTGCACAACCTCCAGTGCGAGGTTCGGCAGCAGGGACAATGCCTCGGCGAGGCGGAACGGATCCTTCTCCACGCGGAGATGGCCAACGACCGCAAGCCGCGGCGGTGAGCTTCTTTTGCGCTTCCGCGTACGCGGCGGCGCCGACTGCAGGATCACACGTGCCTTAACGCGCAGCGCGGACGGGATCTCGTCGATGGCCGCCTCCTGCAGCACGACCAGCAGGGTGGCCAGCGTGAGGGACGCAGCCGCATCAGCATCCTGGTGAATGTCGCGGTAGACGTCCGTGCCGGTCAGCGCCAGGACGAGGCGACCGTCGGGATGGCGCTCCCGGAACCTGCGGATCGATGGATGCGATCGCCTGGCGTGCAGCGCCACGAGCACGTCGACGCTTGAGTCCTCGTACGCGGTCGTCAGCCGGACTCGGTGCCCCAGGTCGCGCAGGATCGCTGCCCAACGGTTGGCGGTGACGCGGTTGCCGGTCAGAGAGCCCGGAGGAGCGGGCGTGACGATCTCGATCGATAACCGGCGCGGACTCATTAGAATCGTTTTCGTGAAGGCTTCGATGACTCCTGCGGCTCTTCGCGACGATCTTAGCGCCTCCCGCGCGCGAACGAGCTTGCTCTGGGAAGGTCTGAGCAACGAGCAGCTCGTCCTTCCGTACATGCAGATCGTGAATCCCGTCCTCTGGGAAGTCGGACACGTGGCGTGGTTCCAGGAATTCTGGATCCTGCGCCACGCCCGCGGCGGAGAGACGTCGATGCCGCGATGCGATGAGCTCTACAACTCCGCCACCGTGGAACATCGAAGCCGCTGGGGTCTGCCCCTGCCGGATCGAAACGGAACACGCTCGTATCTCGCGCGCACGTTCGACCGCGTGCTCGAGAGCGCGGAACGAGAGCGCGATCCGTACTTCTTTTTTCTGGCGCTGTTTCACGAGGACATGCACGCGGAAGCCATGACGTACACGCGGCAGACCGTGGGACTCCCTGCTCCCGAGATCGCCGCCGAGAGGAACGTCACCATCGGCTCCGGAGAGGGCGAACAGATCCTGATCGGCGATCGCGAGGTCGTCCTCGGTGCTGCTGCCGGCGAGACGTTCTTCTTCGACAACGAGAAGTGGGCGCATCCGGTGCGACTCTCTTCGTTCTCGATCGATGCCGCTCCCGTCACGAACCGTCGCTACGCGGAGTTCGTCGAGCGCGGCTATGCCGGACGACGGTACTGGACCGAGGAAGGCTGGTTGTGGCGGACAGCGGAGGGAGCGCAGCATCCGCTGTACTGGCGTCAGAGCGCGGCAGGCGACTGGGAAGTGCGTGTGTTCGACCGATGGCAGCCGCTCGATCCGGATGCGCCCGTGGTCCACGTGAGTGCGCACGAGGCCGAGGCTTTCTGTCATTGGGCGGGGCGGAGACTTCCGACGGAATTCGAATGGGAAGCGGCGGCGCGATCCGAGCATGGTCTTCCCAACGCCGGCTTGGTGTGGGAATGGACTTCGAGCCACTTTCTCCCGTATGCGGGATTCAGTGCCGATCCGTACAAGGAGTACTCGGAGCCCTGGTTTGCGACGCCGCACCGCGTTCTGCGCGGCGGCTCGTGGGTGACGCCCTCCCGACTGATGCGCCCGGGATTCCGGAACTTCTACGAGCCTCAACGCCGCGACATCTACGCGGGCTTTCGCACATGTGGCCGCTGAAAACTGCTTACTCGAAGACGAGATAGTGGCTGCCGTCGTAACTCCCGACCGTCCCGATGCGGCATGCTTCAGTCACTCCGGCTGAGGTGAGGCTGCTCAAAAGCGGGCTTGCCTCAGTGTCCGGAATGGCGATGAGAAGGCCGCCGCTGGTCTGCGGGTCGAACCAGATTTCACGCTGCCACGGCGCGCCGTCGCGCGTGAATCGCGTTCGTTCGCTGACCATGTTGCGGTTGCCGAGGTTCGCGCCGGTCTTGACGCCGCGCTCGTACATCGCCAGCGCTTCGCGCATGAGCGGCACCGACTGGGAATCGATGCGAATGGTCACGCCCGAGCCGCTGGCCATCTCCATGGCGTGGCCGGCCAGGCCGAAACCGGTCACGTCGGTGACCGCGTGAGGCTGAAACTCGTGCAGCACTTCGGCGGCTGTCTTGTTCAACGTGGTGATGGTTCGGATGCAGTCATCCAGTGCCGCCGGCGAAACATAGCCTTTCAGATTCGCGTTGAAGATCACGCCACTGCCGATCGGTTTCGTGAGAATGATCGCGTCACCCGGTTTCGCCCCCACGTTTTTCCAGAAGCGCTTCGGATGGACCACGCCGACCACGGAAAGACCGAACTTCGGCTCCTCGTCATTCGTCGTGTGGCCGCCGCCGAGCACCGCGCCGGCTTCGGTGATCTTGTCGAGGGCTCCGGCGACCATCGCGTGCAGCACTTCGTCATCGAGCTTTCCGGCGGGAAATCCTACGATATTGAGACAGACGAACGGCTTTCCGCCCATGGCGTAGACATCGCTGAGCGCGTTTGCCGCAGCGATCTGTCCGAACACGAATGGGTCATCGACGGGCGGCGTGATCACATCCGCGGTGAGAACGAGCGCAGTCTCCTCATTGAGGAAGTACACCGCGGCGTCGTCGCTCGTCTCGTATCCCACGAGCAGATGGGGATCGGTGACTTGCGGCAGCGTCGCCAGAAGGCGGCTGAGCCCGACCGGGCTCACTTTCGCCGCTCAGCCGCACGTCTTTGCAAGACTCGTCAGCGTCGCTTTCGCGAATGGATTTTTCAGCGTCATCGTCTCCTCGACCTCACTCTACCCTGCAGCGGACCGGCCTACCGGCTCTTGGAAGCGTCGCGTCCACCCGCGCCCGCGGGGAGATTGCGAAAGACGAACGAGATGGCCGCGGTGCCGACGCTCTTTCCATTCGATTCCGCGTGCGGATAGATGAAGTAGTTCAGCGGCTCCTTCGTGGGCGGCGTCAGCCGGAGATCGCGCCCGACGGTGAACTGGATGCGATCGGGATCGAGGTTGCCGAACAGATACTCACGACGTGCAGGGTCCGACGACTTCGAAGCCTCGGAGGGATCGACCGGGATCCATCCGGTCCCCTCTGCGTAGAATTCGGCCCAGCAGTGATAGCCGCTGGTCTGCCCGTCTTTTGCCGCCATCGGGAAGCCGATGATGAAACGCGCCGGGATTCCCTTTGCCCGGGCCATGGCGATGAAGAGGGAGTGGAAATCGGTGCAGTTGCCACGGCGGATGTCGCAGGCGCGCTCGCTGTCGCCATTTCCCCAGCCCGGCGTGGCCTTGTCGTACGTCATCGTCGTCAGCACGTGGTCGTAGATCGCCTTTGCCTGAGCCAGCGCACCCTTCTTTCCTACAGTCACCTCATCGGCGAGACGGCGGATGCGCGGCGAGATCGCCACGAGCCGGTCGTCGCGGAGATGGCGGCGCAACTCCTGTTTCGCCGGAGCGGCAGGCCGGATCCCACGCAACGTCACTTCCTGCCGCCTGGCCTGGAAATGCAGCTCCAGCAGCTTCATCCCTTCGGAAGGATTCTCGATCTCGGCATAGAGATACTCGTTTCCGAACTCCTTCTCCGAGTGACGCGTCCATCGATAGGGAGACTCGATGCGCAGACCTTCGATCGTCTGATCGCCGGTGCTCTCGGGCAGCGGGACCCAGACTCGGATTCTGCCGGCGTTCTCAGGAATGGCCGACAGGCGGGCCACGAAGGTGGCCTCGACGCTGCGGACATTCGCGGCGAACCCCGCGTGTGGGAACAGCAGAAGAAGCAGGACGAACGGAGCTCTCCAGTGCATGTCGCATGGCAGTCTGCCGTACTTCAGCGCACGACTCAACGTAATCAATAGGATGCGGTCGCGAGGCCGCCCGTCGTGTCAACTTCCACGCAAAGAAAGCGCAATTGCAGTGGGGACTGCTCTCACGCAACGGATCGGAAGTGCATCAGGAATGATCTCCACCGTACTCCCGCAGGTGTGCCGCTCGCGAAACCGTCGAAGAGTTGCCGGATGTCGCGGAGCGAGAACCCTGCCTCCTTCGCACACTCCACCAGCAGCAACCGATCGAGCGCGGACTCGTCGAACACGCGGCGACCGCTCGCGCGCATCGGGCGCGGGATCAGCCCCTTGTCCTCGTAGTAACGAATGGTCGATGCCGGCAGTCCCGAGCGCCGGGACAGGTCGCCGATCGTCATTTCCATACGCAGCCTCTTGACTTCAAGCGTACTTGAAGTCGTAGGTTGAGATCCAAGGGAGCACACCATGTCGTTTGCCAGGCTGATCGTCCTCTTGTCGCTCACACTCCTCGGCATCACCGCCGGTGCCGCACCAACCGGCAGCGGTCGCGTTCTCGCCTGCAACATTGGGGCGCTCACGCCCGAGCAGCGAACGCGTCACGCAGCTATGACCGAGCGCCTGCTGAAGGCCGCCAAACGTACCGACCTGAAGGACGGCTATCTCTTCACGATCGATCGGGAGAGGATTTCGGTCCCCGAGCTTGCGGAGTGGGTCGCCGACGAAGCGCGTTGCTGCCCCGCCGTCGATTTTCATCTCGAATTGCCGGTGAACGGACCGTTGACGCTGCGCCTCGACGGAGGAGAAGACGTGAAGAAGTTCATCGCCGCCGAGCTCGGGCTCTGAAGGTTCGACCTCAAACGGTCCGGCATAGAATCCGGCGATGCAGAATGTGCTCTGGTTCGTGCTCGCAGCGTCATGCGAGATCGCAGGTTGTTATGCCGCGTGGATGTGGCTCCGACTCGGACGGAGTCCGGTGTGGTTGATTCCGGGCGCGGCGAGCCTGCTCGTCTTCGCGATCGTGCTGACGCGCGTCGATACGGCGTTCGCCGGCCGCGCCTATGCGGCATACGGCGGCGTGTACATCGTCAGCTCGCTCGTGTGGTTGGCGCTCGTCGAGCGCACGCTCCCCCGATTGTCGGACGTGATCGGCAGTGTCGTCTGTCTCGCCGGCGCTGCGATCATTCTGTACGGGGCACGCTGGAGCGCCGCGTGAAACGCGGATCGAGATCGAGCGACCGTGGAACATTCGGGTCTGTTCGCGTGTCTAGCACCGTAGTGTCAAGTTCCTCTTCGTTCGCGCGTAAGGCGCTCGCGCTTCTGATCGTGGTGATCGCAACGGGGCTCGCTCCGGCGACGGCGGTCATCGGGTTCTGCGCGAAGTTGCCGTGCTGCTTCGGAGAGATGAGCGAGCCGGTTCTGGCTACCGGCATGGCGGGCTGCTGCAGCACGATCAGTTGCTACGAGGCGCCTTCGCATGACCTCACGGTGACGGCGAAGGTCAAGGCAGTTCCTCCGGCGCGATTTGAATTTCTGAGTGCGCCTCTGCCGAGGCCGCAGGTTTCAGCAGCACGGCTTTCCTTCGACGACACGTCACCTCCTCCCACGACGTGCGAGCGTCTCTCCTCGCTCTCCACCTTCCTCATTTGATCCTCCCGCTTGCGTGATTCAGCCGGCGCGTCTCCGCGCTGTGCTTCGCATTTCCCTCGCGGCTGGAGGTTGTCATGCAGCTCAGATTGTTCGTCGCCATCGTGGCGATGCTTTCCCTCGCGTTCGCCGCGGGCGGCCAGACGGTCGATTGGCAGAGGGCGGATGCCGTTGTTCGCGAAGCCCTGGAGAACCACCCCGCGCTGGCCGCGATCGAGGCGCGAATCGTTGCCGCCGGCGAGCGAACGCAGGCTGCGGGCGCGTACCCCAATCCGATGCTCATGGCGGGCGTGCAGAATCAGGAAATCGATCTGGGGCGCGACGAAATGATGACCATGTACATGGTCGGCGCGTCGCAGACGATTCCGCGGAAGAGGCGGCGCGAGGCACTCAAGCGCGTGGCCGAGCTCGATCTCGAGCAGTTGCAGCTCGAAGTGAAGAGCCTTCGCGAGGAGATCCGCCGCGACGTGCTGTTCGCGTACTACGACCTCGCCGCGGCAGACAGTCAGATCGCGGCGACGAAGCAGTTGGCGGCGGCGGTCGATGCGATCGTCGCGGCGGCGCGTTTTCGGTACGAGGTCGCCACGACGATTCAGTCTGACGTCATTCGCGCGCAGCTTCTCCGCACCGACCTCGAACATCAGCTCCTCACACTTGGCGGTGTTCGCCGCGTCGCGGCCGCACGGCTTCAGGCGCAACTCGGATTCGCTGTGACCGAGGAAATCCCGCCCCTGCACCTGGAGCACTCCACCGGCGCCATGGAGATCGAAGCCGCACCGGTAGTCCCGCAGGATCATCCGGCGCTGGCCACGGTCGCGAATGAAGTCGAAGGCCGCGAGCAGGGCATCCGCCTGGCGAAGCTGATCGGCAAGCCGGACTGGAACGTCGAAGCGTCGTACGGCATGCGGCCGACGCAAAGGGACATGTTCAGCGTCACCGTACGCGTCGAGTTGCCGATCCGGAAGAAGTCGGTGATCGAGCCGCAGATTCGCGCGGCCATCGCCGAACGCGACGCGGCGACGCAGCGTCTCGAGGAAGTCCGGCGCCGATTGCTCCAGGATCTCGGTGCCGCCTACGCCCAGCATGCCGCGGCGACGAAGCAGTTGCTCCTGCACGAACAGGTGCTCGTGCCGCAGTCGAGGCTGGCCTTCGATTCGACGCTTGCTGCCTATCAATCGGGCAGTGACAACTTCGAGTCCGTACTGAGCACCGAAACGGCATGGCTGCGTCTGGAGATCGATTACTACGGCTTCCTCGCACAACACATCAAAGCCATTACCGACTTCGAGGCGTTGCAGCGCGGCGCCCGTTCTGGCGCGAGCGCGGCCATGGCCACTACATCCGCTGCATCCACAGCAGCAGCGCAGCCCTCCGGCAACACGATGAGCTCCATGAGGTGAAGTCATGAATCGACGGAAAATCGGCGTCCTCGCGGTCGTCCTGGCCCTGATCGCCGGAGGGATCTACTGGCAACGCTCCAGGACTCACACCGATCACGCACAGACAGAAGCGGAGCAGAGCGCGCTCTATCACTGCCCGATGCACCCGACCGTGACGTCGGACAAGCCCGGCAACTGCCCGATCTGCGGCATGAAGTTCGTGAAACGCGCCGGCTCGCAGTCCACGGACGCGGCGACCCAAATCGCAAGCTCGGCGAAGCTCCAGCAGGGTGAGGCAGCGGTCACGCTCACGCCGTCGCAACGCGTTCTGGCGAACGTGAAGACCGTGCAGGTGGCTATGACCGCGGGCACCGCCGAGGTGGTGACGACCGGCCGCGTCACGTTCGATGAGCGCCGTCTGGCACAGGTCACTTCGTATACCGCGGGGCGCATCGAACAGTTGTCGGTGAATTTCACCGGCGACTCCGTCGTGCGTGGCCGCGCCGTGGCCACGATCTACTCTCCCGATCTGTACGCGACCCAACAGGAGTACCTGCTGGCACTGGCGAATCGCGAGCGCATGAGCAAGGCCGGCTTCCCGCAGGCGCGCAGCGCCGCCGCCGATCTCGTCGACTCGACGCGCCGGCGCCTTCAGCTCTTCGGCATGACCGGCGCGCAGATCGATCGCCTGGCGTCGGGCGGCAAGCCGTTCTCCACCACCAGCATCATTTCGCCGGTCTCGGGGATCGTCACGCAGAAGCTGGTCGTTCCGCAGCAGTACGTCGCGCAGGGGCAGGCGCTTTTTGAAGTGGCGGATCTCTCGATGGTCTGGGTCGAAGCGGACGTCTACGAACAGGATCTGGCGACGATCGCCATCGGTCAGCGCGTTTCCGTCACCGCGCCGTCCATGCCCGGAGCGACGTTTTCAGGAACGGTGGCGTTCGTGCAGCCGACCGTGGCCGGCGAAAGCCGGACCACGAGCGTGCGCATCGAGCTGCCGAACCGCAACCTGCAGCTCAAGCCCGGCATGTACGTGAGCGTCCGTTTCTTCGGCGGCACCGGGCCACCGGCCATCACCGTCCCTGCTACTGCCATCGTCGATCGGGGCCGGCAGCAATTCGTGTGGGTGGAGGTGTCGCCCGGTAATTTCGTTTCGCGTCAGGTCACTGTCGGTGCGAGAACGCCGGAGCGGGTGGTGATCCTCTCCGGACTGAAGGCGGGCGAGATGGTGGCCGTCGAAGGCGGCTTCCTCCTCGATTCCGAGGCACAGCTTCGCGGCGCTGGGCAGGGATAGGCCATGCAGAGTCTCGTTCGCAGGATTATCGAGCTCTCCGCGCGCAATCGCTTCATCGTGCTCGCGCTCTACGCCCTTCTGATCGCCGTCGGTACATGGGCAACACTCAACACGCCGCTCGACGCCATCCCCGACGTTTCCGATAACCAGGTCATCGTCTATGTCGATTGGCCGGGCCGCTCGCCGCAACTCGTCGAGGATCAGGTCACCTACCCGCTCGCGTCGAACCTGCAGGGATTGCCGAACCTGAAAGCCGTGAGGGCGCAGTCGATGTTCGGCTTCTCGCTCGTCTACGTGATCTTCGATGATGACGTCGATATCTATTGGGCGCGCACGCGCGTGCTGGAGCGGCTCAATTACATTTCCGGTCTTCTTCCCGCGGGTGCCGTGCCGCGTCTCGGGCCCGAGGGCACGGGGGTCGGTCACGTCTTCTGGTACACGCTGCAATCCACGACGCACGACCTCGCACAGCTCCGCGCGGTGCAGGACTGGTATCTGAAACTCGGCCTGCAGGCCACGCCCGGTGTGGCCGAAGTGGCGTCGATGGGTGGGTTCGTCAAGCAGTACCAGATCAATCTCGATCCGGTGAAGATGGCCGCGCGCGGCGTCTCGCTCGATGCAGTCGTGAACGCGGTCCGGCGTTCGAACAACGACGTCGGCGGTCGTCTGCTCGAGATCGGACAGACCGAATACATCGTGCGCGGGATCGGCTACGTGCGATCGATTGCCGATCTCTCCAACATCGTCGTCGATGCGCCGAACGGCGTGCCGGTCTTTCTCTCGTCGCTTGGCACGGTCGGCACGGGACCGGAGATGCGGCGCGGTCTGCTCGACGAGAACGGGAAGGGCGAAGTCGTCGGCGGGATCGTCGTCGCGCGCTACGGCGAGAATGCCAAGGAAGTCATCGATGCCGTGAAGTTGCGTCTCACGGAACTGGAGAAGGGTTTGCCCGCGGGTGTCACCATCCGCACAGCCTACGACCGCTCCGAGCTCATCGAGCGTGCTGTCGATACATTGAAGGAAGCGCTCACGGAGGAGGCGATCATCGTCTCGCTGGTGGCGATCGTTTTCCTGCTTCACGTCGGGTCCGCCGCGACCGTGCTGGTGGGCCTGCCGCTCTCCGTGCTCTTCAGTTTCGTGCTGATGAAGTATTTCGGCATCACCTCCAACATCATGTCCCTCGGCGGTGTGGCTCTGGCCATCGGCGAGATCGTCGACGCGTCGATCGTCATGGTGGAGAACGCGCACCGCCAGCTTTCCGAGGGGACGGAGACGCTGCGGCAGAACCGGGTGGAGACCATCATTCGTGCGTCGAAGCAGGTCGGGCCGGCCATCTTCGGATCGCTGTTGGTCATGATCGTTTCGTTCCTGCCGGTGTTCCTCCTCACGGGCCAGGAAGGAAAACTCTTCCGGCCGCTGGCCTACACCAAAACGTTCGCCATGCTCGGCGCGTCGATCCTGGCCATCACGCTCGTGCCGGTGCTGATGACGTTCTTCCTGCGCGGCCGGTTGCGCACCGAGTCGGAGAATCCGGTCAACCGCTTCTTCACGCGGCTGTACGAGCCGTTCCTGAAATGGTCGCTGCGCAATCGCAAGGTCATGCTCGGGCTCAACGTGGCCGCACTGGTCATCGCTATCCCGATGATGACGAGCCTTGGCAAGGAGTTCATGCCGCCGCTCGATGAAGGCTCCCTGCTCTACATGCCGATCACGATGCCGAGCATCAACATCACCGAGGCCAAACGCCTGCTCCAGATTCAGGACCGGATCATCGCTGCGCATCCGGCCGTGAAGTACGTCCTCGGCAAGGTGGGTCGTGCCGAAACGGCCACCGATCCGGCGCCGGTGTCGATGACCGAGACCATCATCGAGCTGAAGCCGAAGGACGAGTGGCCCGACGGCATGACCAAGGACGACATCATTCAGGAGCTGAACGAGAAGCTGCAGATCCCCGGCGTCACGAACGCCTGGACGCAGCCGATCATCAACCGCATCGACATGCTGAACACCGGCGTGCGGACGCAGCTCGGCGTGAAGATTTTCGGTCCCGATCTGAAAACACTCGAGCAGCTCGGGCTGCGGACGGAGGCGATCCTGCGCAAGGTTCCGGGCGCGGCCGATCTCTACACGGAGCGCATCTCCGGAGGGCAGTACCTGAACATCGAGCCCGACCGCGCGGCCATCGCGCGCTACGGAATCCCGGTGGGTGTGGTGCTCGAAGCCATCGAGACAGCAATCGGCGGCATGAACGTGACGACTACCGTGGAAGGCCGAGCGCGCTTCCCCGTGCAAGTGCGCTATCTCGCCGATACTCGCGACAACATCGCCGCTCTCCACGGCATGCTCGTCACGATTCCGCGCGGCGGAGGCGCGATGCCCGCTCCGGCGCCATCAAACGGCGGAGGAGGCATGGGCATGGGCGGAGGCGCCACGGCTCCTGCTGCCGCTCCGACGGCAGCGGTGGCCGATGCCGGCGCGGCGATGCAGTTGCCCCTCGGGCAGCTCGCCCGCATCACCACCACGCCGGGGCCGGCGATGATCAATTCCGAGAATGGGCAGCTCCGCGCGCTGGTGCAGCTCAACGCGCGGGGACGCGACATGGGCTCGTTCGTGGACGACGCGAAGGCGGCACTCGATCGCGAGCTGAAGCTCCCAACGGGCTACTCGCTGCAATGGTCGGGGCAGTACGAGAACCAGATTCACGCGAGCAAGCGGCTTCGGGTGATGATCCCGCTCGTCCTGGTGATCATCTTCGTCATCCTCTATTTCACGCTGCACTCGGCGCTGGAGGCGGGGCTGGTCATGCTCTCCGTTCCTTTCGCCCTGATCGGCGGCGTGTACCTGATGTGGTTCTACGGCTTCAACTGGTCGGTGGCGGTGTGGGTCGGCTTCATCGCGCTTTACGGCGTGGCCGTGCAGACAGGCGTGGTGATGGTGCTGTACCTCCACGAGGCGCTCGATCGGAAGATGCTCGACGGCAAAGTGACGGTGCAGGAAGTCTTCGACGCCACGATCGAGGGCGCGCTGCTGCGCGTACGGCCGAAGATCATGACCGTTGCCACGACCGTGTTCGGGCTCGTCCCTCTGTTGTGGGCGACCGGAGCAGGCTCCGACGTCATGAAGCCGATCGCCGTGCCGCTGATTGGCGGCATGGTCACATCGACCGTTCACGTGCTCCTGGTGACCCCGATCATTTTCTTCATCGTCAAGCGTCATGAGCTGAAGCGCGGAAGGTTGAAGTTGTCGGGACTGCGGGCGACGGAGGCCTTGCAGGAGGGCGATGAACAGGTAGCGAGCGTTCTTCCGGAGATCGCGGCCGTCGAGAACGTGCGCGAAGAGGAAGAGCCGTTGCCGGCTGCGGACGACGAGCAACGGATGCCGAGGTCGCGCAGGAAAACCCTTGGCTTCACACTTGTGGCGGCATTGCTGGCCGTGGCTCTGATCGCAGGCGTCATGCGGATGCGCGGTCCGTCGCGAGGCGATCGCATCGTGCTCGATTCGGAAGTGACGGCCGATCTCTCCGTCACGCTGACCGCGAATGCACGCCCTCGATCGGGTACGAACGAATTCGAGATCGTTTTCCAGGACTCGTCTTCGAAGTCCTCTCTGGCTGTGTCGAATGTCACTGCCGAGGCGGTCATGCCGGCCATGGGATCCATGCCCGCGATGACGGAACCATTCGTGCTGGAGAAGACCGGTGAGACTGGCCGGTATCGCGCACGAGGGAAGCTCGCCACCAAAGGCACATGGCAGATTCGTTTGCGCTTCACCGGTCCGGACGGATCCGGACAGGTCACCTTCGAGGTGAATGCATCATGAGGACGACTGCAGGAAGAACGACCATCATCAGAGGAGAGCTCATGAAATACATCGTGCCCGTGCTTCTCATTGTCATCGCTACCGCGTGCGCACAGCAGGAGCAACGCGCAACCGAACAGACCACCGCTCAACAGACCGCGAGCGCCGGACAAGCACCGCCGCCATCCGCCTCCGTCCACGAGCAGACCATCCAGGTGGGTGCGGCATTCACTCCGGCTTCCCTGACGATTCCGGCCAATCAGCCCATGCGGCTGCATTTCCGCCGCACGGAAGAAGCCACGTGCGCCGATGAGATCGTGATCCCGGAGCTGAACATGCGCAAGAAGGTGGCCGCGAACGAGACCGTCACGTTCGACCTCCCGGCGCAGCAGGCGCGGACGCTCAACTTCGCCTGCGGCATGGACATGATGAAAGGAACAGTCGTCGTGCAGTGACGCGGCGCGGAGCGTTGAGCACTAATTGCAATGGCAACGTAAGTGCATCGCATCGCGCGCAGCAGAAAGAGCGGATGATGAAAGTGATGGCAGATCCGGTGCACGGTTACGACGCGGTGGATGCATGACGTTGGACCGTGAGTTGGTGACGCTGTTTGTTCTCTCGATTCCCGTTGCGTGCATCGCATGGACGGTGACGCACGAAGAAGTGTTTCGCGAGCCGCGGGAGTGGTGCGTTGCGAAAAGCAAATCGTCCCGGCGCCTGTACGCGCGGAAGTTCTTCTACCTGTTCACGTGTGAGTACTGCTTCAGTCACTACGTGGCCGCCTTCTTCCTGTTCATCACCCGCTACAAGCTGCTCTTCGATGATTGGCGAGGCTATCTGATCGCAGGTTTCTCGCTGGTATGGGTCGCCAACGTCTACATGAGTATCTTTGGCAGATGGCGCCTGGAGATCAAAGGAGAGCGGATCGAGATCGCCGCAACAGAATCGAGAGTGCGCGCGGAAACCGCGAATGAGCAGGACGACCCTCCGGCCTGACGGTCGTCGAAGACGCTTTGCGATCTGCTGCCGGGCGTCATTTTCAAAGGGATCGAAGCCGGCGCGAGCTGATCTTCGAGACTGTTGACGGCCGCGCTCCGCCGGAGCAATTCAGCGATGGCTATCAAGACACTCTCGGCAGAGAGGGTCATGGATCGCCGCGCGGATTCGGTCTCGCCGGCCACCATCGCCACGCGTTTTTAGCGCTCTCGCGCTACGATAGGTCCACTCAACCAATGATAGGACGTAACGAAATGCGGGATTCCTGCACTAATCTGTAGTCTCAGGAGGATGACATGGCCTACGACGTCGATCAGTTGCTCGATAAATCGGACACGGAGCTCGATGCGCTCTTCACCGCCGGGCAGCCCGGACCGATTCCGGACGGGATAGCGGAAGGGACGGCGATTGTGGCGAATGGAACGATGTTCTCGAGCATCATCGCCAGGATCATCAATCACTTCGGATGGCAGGGGAAGTCCTTCGACGCCAAGCACGGGACGTTGCGCAACCGCATCACTGCGTTTGGCTTCAACGCCATTGTGGCCGAGGTCTATGTCGACACGAGTCTGTTCGACGGCAAACCGTGCATCGTTCTCGACTACTCGAAGACCTCGGAAGTGGCCGAGCGGGTGCGCGACGAGATCCGCCTGATCGCGCCGAACACGTACATCGGCCGCGTGTACTGGAGTGGCAAACCGACCATTCACTTCGCCCTGCAGTTCCCGGAGTGAGTGATGGATCGCTGGCGCAAGAGCTTCTGGATACTGCTGGCGATTGTCCTCATCGGGCCGGTTCTCTTCGGCGGTTACGCCGCCGTCCGTTTTCTGCCTGATCGCCCGGTGACGTACCGCAACATCGAAGACCACTTCAAGTACGGCTCGACCGGCGGTGAGCGCGAAGCCGGCTTCCCGTACTGGATCTGGAAAGCGATGCCGGTCGTCTTCGCCGACAAGCTGCCGCAGAACGGCGGCAAGGGTTACGAAGCGTTCGGGATGGTGTACGAGAACGACGAGCACGGGCGGCGCAGGGATCGCCCGGTGGGCTGGATGATGCGCCGGAATCTCGGCATCGATCGCGTCTTTGTGAATTGCGCGATCTGCCATCACACGACCGTGCGTCTCGCGGCCGATCAGCCGCCGCGCGTCTACGTCGGGGCCGGCGCGACGAACGTGGACCTCGGAGCGTTCGAGGAGTTCCTCTTCGCCTGCATCGCGGACGAACGATTCAATGCGCAAAACATCATCCCCGAGGTCGAGCGGCAGGCCGGGTCACTCAGTCTCATCGACCGGCTGGTCGTCTACCGCCTCGCGATCTGGCTCATGCGCGAGCGAGTGGCGATGCTGCGCGACCGCTTCAACGAGTTCGATCCGCCGTCATGGGGACCGGGTCGCGTCGATACGTGGAACTCGGCGAAGGCTGGTCTCAACTTCGATCTGGCGCGGATCCGGCGCGACCATCCGGTGGAATTGCGTGGCGCGGCCGACTTCCCTTCGATCTGGAATCAGCGCAAGCGCGAGCGCCGCGATGACGGCAAGCCGATGGAGTTGCATTGGACCGGCAATAACGACCACGTCAACGAACGCAATCTCAGCGCCGCGTTCGGAACGGGAGCGACGCCATCGACAGTCGATCACGCAGCCATCGGCCGTCTGCAGACATGGCTCCTCGACGCGAAGCCCGAGCCGTTCCCTTTCCCGATCGACAAGCGCGTCGCGGATCGCGGCGCGGAGGTGTACAAACAATACTGTGCGGACTGTCATGGCGTCAGCGGTCAGGACTTTCGCGGCAAATACGTCGGGCATGTGACGCCGATCGATGCGGCCGGCACGGATCGCCACCATTACGACTCGTACACTGCCGATCTCGCTGTGAATCAGTCGACGCTGTACGCCGGCACGCCCTATCGCTTCAAGCATTTCCGCAAGACGGCCGGCTACGCCAACGCGCCGCTCGACGGGATCTGGTTGCGCGGCCCGTATCTCCACAACGGTTCCGTTCCGACGCTGCGCGATCTGCTGAATCCCTCCTGCGACGGCGTCGAATGCAGGCCGAAGACGTTCTATCGCGGCTATGACCTGCTCGATCCGGTGAAAGTCGGTTTCGTCAGCGTTCCCCAGGCGAACGGCCGGCGCTTCCACCTGTACGACACGAATCTGCCGACGCAAAGCAATCGGGGCCACGAAGGTGAGAAATACGGGACGGAGCTCGTGCCGGCTGACAAAGACGCCATCGTGGAGTACCTCAAGACTTTTTGAAGAGGATGAACATGGACGACAGACGCAGGTCCGCGGCAAAGCGGGTGCTCATGGTGGTGCTGATCGTCCTGGCCGTGCTCTTCGGTCTCGGCGCCTGGTTCACCTGGTACAAACTCTTTCGCGTCGTGCCGGAGCCGGAGTGGCAGGCCGCGAACGGGCATACCGCCGACGACATGCGTTTCATGTACGGATCGATCGGCGCGGAACAGGATGTCGGCATTCCGTACTGGATCGTGTACGTCCTTCCGAACGTCTTCAAGGACAAACTCCCCGCGGCCGGCGGCTATGCGTCGTTCGGATTGCCGTGGGAGGAGGGGCAGGAGTTTCCGGTCGGCTTCACGAAGAAGACCATCGGCTTCGTGCGCGTGGCCAACAACTGCGCAACCTGCCACACGGCGACGTTGCGCCTGGGGCCCGATCAGAAGCCGCGCTACTACCCCACGGGCCCGAACCATACGTTCGATCTCGAGGCCTTCTTCCGCTTTCTCGTCAATTGCGCGAAAGATCCGCGCTTCAACGCCGACACGTTGATGGCGGAGATCAATCTCTCGTCCGATCTTTCGTGGATCGACCAGCAGATCTATCGCTACCTGCTCATCCCTCTCACACGGAAGCGCCTGCTGGAGCGGGAGGAGCGATTCAGTTGGATCTACCAGCACGGCCCGCAGTGGCCGGACTGGGGCCGCGGCCGCGACGACGCGATGAATCTGACGAAGTACTTTCTGACCAACTCCCCGATGGATCCAACGCTCGGGCCGACCGACATGCCTTCCGTCTGGAATCTCTACAAGTACGACAAGAAGGACAACCGCCTGAACTTCTGCGGCGACAGTTGGGATCCGCGCTCGGTGATCATCGATTCGGCCCTCGGCCTTCTCGGCGCCGCGCCCGGAAGCAATCAGGTGTTCCTCGATGAGGTCGAGTGGCTGTACAAGTACCTCGGCGGCTACCCGGCGCCGAAATACCCGTTCCCCATCGATGCGGCCAGAGCGGCTGCCGGGAGCGCGGTGTTTCAGGCGCGCTGCGCGGAATGCCACCGTGGCGATGCGGTCGGTACGGTCATGACCATGAACGAAGCCGGCTCGGACGGCCGCATGCTCGGTACGGACATCAACCGCATCCTCTCGTGGAACCGCGAGGCGGCCATCAAATCCAATCGCGCGGTCGAGCGGTTCGGAATCAAGAGGCGAGGCCTCGTCGAAGCCGATCCCAACGGTTACATCAGGGCGCACCTCGACGGAATCTGGCTGCGCGCGCCCTATCTTCACAATGGCTCCGTGCCGAATCTGCGATCGCTGCTCGAGCCGGCCGCGGCACGTCCAAAACTCTTCTATCGCGGCTACGACGTGTATGACCCGGTCAACGTTGGATTCGTGGTGCAGGGGCCGGAAGCGATGCGCATCGGGACGGTGTACGACGTCAACCGCCGCTCGAATGGAAATCAAGGCCACGAGTACGGCGCCGATCTTTCCGCCGCCGATAAAGACGCGCTCATCGAGTACCTGAAGACGCTCTGATCATGCTCATCGCGATCGCACTCACCGTTGCTGCCTTCTTCGCGCGTCTTGCCGTCAGGAACGCGACGCGGCGCGATCCCTTATTCGAATCCGAACCGGCGGCGCCGCGGTCGTCCGGCATCAACTGGACTTCTGCCGGAATCCGATTCTTCTCCTGGACCGCTGCTGTTCTGCTGTTCCTCGCTGCATTATTCGCGTTCCAATCGGCGACCGGTCAAAGCTGGCTGCTGCCGGTTCTCGCACTGCTCCTCGGAGTGGCGCTGCTGATCGCCGGTGAGCTGTTCGTTCCGCGGAGCTATCGCGTCACGGCAAACGCGCTGCTCGGAGCGGGCATCGCAGTGTTGTACGCGACGCTGTACGGTCTTCATCGGGTATGGCACGTTTCGCTGGCCGTGACGTTGACCGGCATGGTGCTGGTCACACTGGCGGCAGCGTTTCTCTCCATACGCCGCGATTCGCTTTTCATCGCCCTCCTCGGCCTCATCGGTGGTTTCGCGACGCCGGCGTTGCTTGGATTCGATGAAGGTCCGATCGCGCTGTTCTCGTATCTTCTGCTGCTCAATGCGGGCGTGGCCTGGATTGCCTATCGGATGGACTGGCCGCTGCTCAGCGCACTGAGTGTCGCGCTCACCATCGTTTACGAATGGGCGTGGGTGCTGCGCTTCCTGACATGGAGCCAGCTCCCGCTCGCCGCCGCGATTTTCGCGATCCTGGCGATTGCCGGCGCGAGCCCCCTCTGGCATCGGCCGCGGAGCACTTCCGAGCACGTGACGGTCTTTCGCAACGTTGCGGCGGCTGCCGCGCTCCTGCCGCTGCTCTTCGCGCTCTTCATCGCCATGTCGCCGAATTATGCCGAGCAGTACAACGTCCTGTTCGGGTTCCTTTTCGTCATCGCCGTGAGCCTGCTGGCCATCGCCTGGCGAGGCGGTCTCGGTTGGCTGCACGTCGCCGGCGGCGTGGCTACGTTGTCGGTTTTCTTCCTCTGGTTCTTCCAATGGTTCCGCGATCTGCAGACGGATGATCTCCTGCCGGTGACGCCGGTCCGATCGCTCGTGCTCTGCGTGTCGATTTGGCTGGCGCTCTTCATCGCCCTTTATCTGATCCGAATGACGCTGTTCGCGCCGCTGCTCTTCTTCGCCTTCGTCGGTCTGGCCATTCGCCAGCCGCAGGACTTCGCACCGCTCATCGTGGCGATGCTGCTGATCGTCGCAGTGGTCGTCGCCGTCACGATGTGGACCAGGCCGGTGTACGCGGCGATTGCACTTGCGCTCTCCTCACTGGCGCTAATGGCACTCCACGCCTCGGCGCTGTTCTGGCCGTTGCTGCCGGCGCACGCTCAACAACTCCCTCCGCCGTTGTGGTTGCTGCTCACGGCTCACGCGATTCTCTTTGCCGCGTTGTTCCTGGTGGCCTGGCTGTCGGAGCGGCCCGTGCTAGCGATTCTGGCCATTCCGTTCTATGCCGGCATGCTCATGACGCCGTACTCGCCCGCCGGGTGGTACTCATCGGCCGTGTGGGTGCTGCTCGCGTTTGCGTTCGTTCCGTACGCACTCTTCATGGCCTACGCATTCGCAATGGCCTCATCCAAGGCGTCGCTCGGTGCTTCCATCGCGGCGTCTCTCGCCAGCATCCTGTTCCTTCTCGCTGCGTGGGCGGCGACCGGCGACACTTCCTACAGCGGTCTGATCGGATTCGTTTCGCTCGGCGAGGCGTTGGTCCTGGCGGCGCTGTCGTGGCGCGTGAAAGGCCTTGTCCCCCGCGAGCCGTGTTTTGCGCTCGTGTCGTCGGCGGCGTTAGTGTTTTTCAACGCTGCACTGCCGATGCTGCTGTCCGCACAGTGGGTGGTCATGCTCATGGCTGTCGAAGCGGCGATGCTGGTGTGGCTGGCCACTCGCTCGCCGGATCGGGTATGGCTCATCTGGAGCACAGGCCTGGCCACAGTCGTCTTCTTCTGGTTGGCGTTCGATGCCGGTCTCTATCCCGGTCGCTCTGCGTATCTCGTGGCCGCCGGCGCGATGTTCGCGGCGGCCTGGTTCGCTCCTCGGCAGATGCCCAACGTGCAGTTGTTCTTCTCGCTGGCCGGACTGGTCGAATCGTGGTTTCGCGTGAACATCGAGATCGCAAACTACTACCATTCCACCGGGGTAGCGCTGAACCTCGACTTCATTTCGGGCTCACAACGTGAAGACATGACGTACACGGTGGCCTGGGCACTGATCTCGACGGGCCTTCTCATCGCCGGCTTGTACTTCGACTGGCGCGGCGCACGCTGGGGCGCATTCGGCCTGCTCGGCGCGACGATTTTCAAGGCCTTCTTCCACGATCTTCCGGTCCTCAATGGCGTCGATCGTACGGTCTCCTTGTTTGCGCTGGCCGTGTCTCTCGCCGTCGTGGGTGTGGCGCTGCAGAAGTTCTCCGCGGCACGGAGTCGGGACGAGGGGATGGTTGCTTAAATCGCGCTCGCGAATGATGGAATCGTGAGCCCGCACATCCCGACCCGCCACTGTTCCATGATTCTGACGTAACGCGCGCACCCGATCGTTCTACGATAGCCACTCACCGATGCTTAGACGCTCGATCTTCGTCCTTCTCTCGTTCATTGCCGCCGCCAACGCGGTCATGGCCGCCAATTGGCCCGAGCATCCGACGTTGCGCGCGGTGCGCGTGAGCGCCGGTCCGGCCATCGACGGTGATCTCTCCGATGCCGCGTGGCAGAGCGCTCCGGAGTTCACCGACTTCACGCAGCACGATCCGACCGACGGCGCGCCGCCGACGATGAAGACCAGCGTGCGCATCGTGTACGACGATGAGGCCATCTACTTCGGCCTGAAGGCCGATGATCCGCATCCTCCGACGGCGCTTCTCGTGCGCCGCGATTCATTCGTGCCGAGCGACTTCTTCTCCATCAATCTCGATCCGGAACTGGACCGGCTTTCGGGCACGGCCTTCACCATCACGCCGTCGAACGTGCAGATCGACTCCGTTCTCTACAACGACATCGGCGAGGACGGGACGTGGGACGGCGTGTGGGACTCGGCCACGAAAACTGTTTCCGACGGCTGGATCGCGGAAGTGCGCGTGCCGTACTCGCAGCTCCGTTTTCCCGACAAGCCCGTCCACGTGTGGGGCATCAACATCACCCGCCGCACGGTGCGCAACAACGAATGGGTGCGCATCGTCAACACGCGCAAAGGGGAGACCGGCTTCGTCTCTCACTTCGCCGACATCGTCGGACTGGAAGGCATTCGTCGCGGGCGTCCGCTCGAGCTGGTGCCGTACGCGGTGGCGCGCTCGGACATCCGCACGCGCACCGATCGCAACGATCCGCTCGTCGAGAGCATGGATCATCGCGCCGACGGCGGTCTCGATCTCAAGTACGCGCTGACGTCCAGCCTCACGCTGACCGGCACGATCAATCCCGACTTCGGGCAGGTGGAAGTCGATCCGGCCGTTGTGAATCTCAGCGATTTCGAAACGTTCTATCCGGAGAAGCGGCCGTTCTTCACTGAGGGCGTGAATATCTTCCGTTTCGGCGACACACCGGCTCCGAACCACTTCAACTTCTACTTTCCGGCCAGCCTCTTTTACACGCGCCGCATCGGCCGCGCTCCTCAGGGATCGCCCGACGCGGATTACGTTATTTCTCCCGCCGAAACGACGATCCTCGGCGCAGCGAAGATCACCGGCAAACTGGCGGGGGGATGGTCGATCGGCATTCTCGACGCGCTCACCGACACCGAGCGTGCGCGCTTCGCCGGCGGCCCGCCGGACCGCGAGACGGGCCGCGAGCACGTCGAGCCGATGACGAACTACTTCGTCACACGCGCCACGAAAGAGATCGGCGACGGCTCGCGCCTCGGCCTCTTGTTCACGTCCGTGAATCGCAAGCTCGCCGATGAGCTCTCCTCGCTGCGCGACTCCGCCGTCACCGGAGGTCTCGACGGCTACACCAGCTTCCGCAACAAATCGTGGATCCTCGAAGGCTCGCTGGTGGGATCGAGCGTCAGCGGCAGCGCGCAGTCGATCGAGCTGACGCAGCGCTCGTCCTCTCGCTACTACCAGCGGCCCGATGCCGGACATGTCGAGCTCGATCCGACGCGCACCTCGCTCAGCGGCTGGGGTGGCCGGGCCATGATCTCGAAAGCCACCGGCATCTGGCGGCCGAACATTTCCATTCAGTCGAATTCGCCCGGCTTCGAGACCAACGACACCGGCTTCATGCAGCGCACCGACATCATCTCGGCCCACGCGCTGATGGAGTACAAGAATCAGAATCCGACCAACCGCTTCCGCGAGCGGACGGCGTGGATCGGCGCGTGGCAGAACCGGAACTTCGACGGCGACACGCTGGAGCGCGGACTCTTCGTCGACGCCTTCGGAACGTTCACGAACTACTGGGAGTACCGCGCGGCGCTCTTCGTCACGCCCGGCGCATTCTCCGATCGCCTGACGCGCGGCGGACCGCTGGCGCGAACGGCGGCGGGCTGGAGCTCCGACCTCAGCATCGGCAGCGACAACCGGAAGAAGTATTCCTTCGACATCGACGGGCATCTCTATGGCGCCGATGATGAGTCGTACGAGCGCTCGTTCGGCATCGGTCTCAACGCGCGTCCCGCGCCCAACGTGCAGTTGAGCGTGCAGCCCTACTTCAGAAAGTCGTACGACTACGCACAGTTCGTGACGGTCATCGACGACGCATCCGCGACAGCCACCTATGGACGGCGCTACGTTTTCGCCGAGCTCGATCAGCGCTCCTTCGAGCTCTCCACGCGCGTCGACTGGACGCTCAGCTCGCGCCTCTCCTTCCAGCTTTACCTGCAGCCCTTCATCGCCTCCGGCGACTATCACGACTACCACCAGCTCGCCGCCGCGCGCACGCGCGACTTCACGCCCGTGACCCCCACCGACATCGACTCCGACTTCAACTTCCGCAGCGTGCGCGGAAGCGCCGTCGTGCGCTGGGAGTTCCGTCCCGGCTCCGCGCTCTATGTCGTCTGGAACGAGAACCGCTCCGACGTCGAGCCCCGCGGCGACTTCAGCCTCGGCCGCGACCTCCGCGCCATCCCCACCGCCCCCTCCCACGACGTCTTCCTCGTAAAGGTCTCGTACTGGCTGCCGTTGTGACAAGGCAACGTCCCGCGTTAGCGGTACGGAGAAGGTAGCCGTGGGTTGCTTGTACCGCGCTAGCGGTACGGAGAAGGTAGCCGTGGGTTGCGCGCGCAGACGCGCTACCCACGGGACAAGAACGTATTTAAGTCGCACCGCGTAGCCGGTGCGGAGAATCGAAACGAACCATTGAACTGCATGACGGGTCGATCTGCACGCTTGGTAGATAGCTCTCCGCACCACTGACGTGGTGCGACTCGAGGATGCGCACCCTTCCGGGGGTAGCGCGTCTGCGCGCGCGACCCACGGCTACCGTCTCCGTACCGCTACGCGGTACACCATTGGAGACGCTGCAGATGTAGACTTCAATTGCATGCAGCGCCGGCCGCGGATCGCAATGCTCTGGATCGCCATCACCTTGATGGCGTCGCTGGTGCCGTGCGTTCCGATCGCGGTCTGTGTTGTCGATCTCGTCTTCGCTGTTGACGTCCCGGTCCAGCCGCTCCAACGCGCAGTCGTCGTTCGCGACGCGCAACCGCTCTCGCTCTTCTCGGTCACCCTCTTCCGCGGCCCGCCCTCGCTCGGTTCCCTCGTCTGACTCCCGTCCGACGTACCGAGGAGGAACCGTGTCCCTCAAGAAAATCCTGGGGAGAGTGCTGCTTGCCGGAATGCTGCAAGTCGGAGCGCTGACCGGCGTCCCGATGACGCCCGAAGACATCGAGAAAATCATGAACGTCATGCACCGCACGAAGGTCGTGCAGATCAAGAAGAACGAGGATGGGGAGGATTAGTCTCGCGATTGACAATCAACGCGACGCGTTCGGCGAGCCCCGTCAGGGGCGCCATCGCTTTAGCCCCATGCCGTAAGGCTGGGGATTGTAATGGCTGTTGAAGGTGAGTGCCGTAGGCACGGCATCGAAGCGTGCATGCGGGGCTCCGATGCCGCCCCGATGGGGCTCGTTTGCTTGCGGACCGGAGGTCCCCAGCCTGACGGCATGGGGCTAAAACGATGTCGCCCCTTTTGGGGCTGGAACGCAACGGTTTTAGGTGAAGGCGTGGGCGTTTGTGAGTCCGCGTAGCGGACAACAGGTAATAGACCCCGGCTTCAGCCGGGGGATCTGCGTGTCGTAAATCGAGCCTGCGTAGCGGGCGAAAGATCTGCCGCTGACGCCCCCTTCGGGGCTAAACGCATTCACTGGCACTGCGCGCGACTGGGGCCTCCCAGCGGATTGAAGTCGAAGAGATTGTGAGGCTCGAGGCTCACTCCCTGCCAGTGGACGTTCGTAATCCCGGTCATGAGATTCGACGGGTCACCCGGCGCGTGATCTTCGTCGTGCGGATGGTGATGCGCCGACGAGCGATGCCACAGCACGACATCCGTGTCCTCGACGGATTCGCCGTCCGCGACTCCCATCCCCGGAAAACCATCCCCCAGCAGGTACTGATCGGGTTGGAGGTAGCGGACGTGGTCGCTGTCGAACAATGCATCGCGCTCGGACTGCTTGAACCGCGTCACGGCGAAGTCGGACTGCGTGAACTTCTCCTTCCTCGTCGCACCGGGCGACTCGCCGTAATGGCGGGACAGGCCGGGCGTGGCGATCTGCATCACATAGCCGATCTCGTTCCCGTGGGCGTTCAAAGTCTTGTCGGCGACGCCTATTGTGGAGAACGTCACCGGATTCCACTGTGCGACGCCTTCTACTCCGCCATTGAACGGCTCCTCGACATCGCGCGAAAGCTGCGAGGCATTGGCGGCCTCGATGTGCGTCAACTGCACTGCCGTATCGCCGCCCGAGCCATTGAGATCGACGTCGATCCGCCACAGCACGTCATGCATGTGCGCCGCGGTGGTGCTCCCGGGTGGAATGAAGGGATTGTTGTATCCGGTCGCGCCGAGGCGAAATCCGATGCTGCCGTCGTCGCGCAGGCGATATTCGATGATGAAATCGTAGTTGGCAGCATCCTGCACGCCCCAGAGGACCAGCTCCTGTCCTCGCCGGCTGATGCTTCGCCCTTCCTTACAAAGCCAGGCGATGCCGCGGTCGTTCGTCTCGGCCACGACCTGCGGCGCGCTCTGCCCCGACAGCGTGAGCACTCGTCCATGCGGACCCGCGTCCGCGGGAGTCACCTCGCGCATCGATTGCGCAGACGTCGACTCATGATCGTAAAGCCGCAAAGGCAGTGCGTGGTAGGGCACGAAAATCTCGGCCACACTCGCTTCGCGAAGGATGCGCATCCACTCGCCGGCCGGAGTGCGGCGCAGATCCGTAGGCCCGAGGACCAGACCACGCCGGCCCTGGTTGGAAACGCACGTCCGCCATGCCGTCTCCGCATTGCTCATCTCGATGCAGGTGTGCGGCTGCGCCGTG
The DNA here is from genome assembly GCA_030775085.1 of Acidobacteriota bacterium. Classification (GTDB taxonomy): domain Bacteria; phylum Acidobacteriota; class Thermoanaerobaculia; order Gp7-AA8; family Gp7-AA8; genus QHVT01. The sequence goes on from JALYJW010000002.1 coordinate 87,518, forward strand.
CTGCAGATATCCGTCCCGCACGGACCGAACCCCTGCAACGACCCCTTCCCAACCGCCCGTCGGCGAGCGCCCTCCGCCTCCTGAGAGACCGCGACGAAGGTGACGAGAGCGATGAGGACTACGCGGCAGGTCGTTTTCATAAGTGGCACACGGAGAGTAGTCGAAGTGAGTCGCGCTGGTTGGGCGAGCCGGACGCGGTGCATTGGGTCCGCGCGGCTGCAGCGCGTTGTGTTGGACGGCGGTACTACTCCTCATTCAAGTCGAAGAACTCTTCATCCAGATCGTAGATGAAGAGCGGAAGCTTCCGCACGCCGAGCCCACGCTCGACGAGCAATTCGGTGATCGCTGCACCATCTAGTAGCAGGATCGTGATAGCTCCCTTCTTGTACGATGCAGCCTTTGCATCCTTCGAGAATCGACTTGTTGTCAGGAACACGCCGTGATCAAAGTCGCCTTGGATGGCGCCTCTGAACTTGTCTATCTCGGGGCGACCGACAGCGTTGTCCGTCCAACGCTTCGCTTGAAACGCGGAACGAATGCTGATGGCACCCTGGCGGAAGTCACCGTGTCCGTCTATGCCGCCGTCCTGACTGCGGCGTGTGACTTCGACATTACGGTAGCCAAGATGCGCCAAGAACTCACGGCAGAAGTGTTCAAAGCCACGAGGCGTCAGCTCTTTCAGAGATGACAGCAAGCCACCCTTTACTTCCTCGACATTCGTGTTGCGCAGGTCGCGCAAGCTGATGACCGGTACCGGCGGGGCAAGGACTATCTTGGTCACCTTCGCTTTCGTCGTGAGACGCGCGCGACCCGCGTCAGTCAGTCTCCAGATTCCGCGTTGCGATCCGTCGATCTCACCGGCATCGACCAACCGCTGACGAACCCATTGGACAAGATTCGACCATTTTCGGATCGACGGGTAATTCTCTAGCCGTTCTTCCTGCTCTTCTGCGGAGAGTTTCGGAAACCGCCGCGCTACTAGGGGATAGACTTCGCGCGGTTTGGCTTGCCCGCCGAGTTCCGCAAGCACTTCGAGCAGAGGCTGCTCGATCTCGACCTGTCTCGGAAATGCCAACGCTTACCCTCCGCCGCCTACGCTGTGCCGCTCATTCGCGGCAACCGCGCGCGAAAGAGTAACGCACTTGCGATTCACATGGCAGCGGTTGACGTCGGCTGCATCGCCGAGTTCGACGGCGGCTGCACCCATACAAATTGCATTCACCTCAATCAGGTGTCGATCAGGGGCCGATACATACCACGATCGAAGCGATCAGAAAGTACAAGGCCGTCGTGAAAAACAGTCCGACATTGATCGGCATGACACGTTTGCAAATCTGCGGCGCCGTTGTCGAAGCATTGCCGTGCCCCTATTCATTATTTCGCCGCTCCGCGGCTTAGTTCGAACGAGTGTCGCTCGAGAATCAATCGAAAAAACGATCGAGGTGCGGCGTGTGCCGCACCTCGACCGGCCGAGCTCCGACAGTGTGAGGTGGAGAATGAGGCAGTAAAAGCCGGAGCCCAACACTCAGGATTCGATGCGTGGACGCGTCACGTCGACGAGCAGGGCCAGTCCCGATTCGTCCGTTCGGATGGCTACGGCATCCGAGGGGACGCCGGCCTGGCGGCAGAGGCGGAGGATGTCTTCCTCGGAACGTTCGATGAGGGACCAGTCGCCCATGTATTCGATGAGGCAGCGGAAGGGGTTGCCGCGGGCGATGTTCGTGAAGAAGAACCTGCCGCCGGCGCGCAACTGCCGCTGGTAGATGGTGCGGATCAGGTGCGAGGCGTGACGGTCTTCGAGGTAGTCGAACAGACCGCCGGCCAGTACGAGATCGAAGTCGCCGGGGAAGCTGCGGGCCAGCAGGACGGCATTGCCGCGGATGAAGTGGCAGCGGGAGGCGATCGGCGACAGTACGTTCGCGGCATGATCGAGCGCGTCATGATCGGAGTCGTTGAGCCAGACCTCGCCCGCGAGGTCGGGGAGGTGCGGGGCGATGAGCTCGAAATCGGGGACGCCGCCGCAGGCCAGCGTGAGGATCCGGCTCTGCCGCGGCTGGGCCATCATCGTGGCTAGGAGCCGCCGCGACTGGTGATGGATCTTGTTGCGGTGTTGCTGCGCGATCGGGAAGTTGAGCGAGTAGTTCTCGCAGGTCTCCGCCAAAGTCGGCCGGGACGCCACGGCGGGACCGCGGACGATCTGCGCGACGGTCTCGAAGTCGCCCGGATAGCCGCGCGGCCAGCTTTGCAGGCGCTGCACGAAAGGCGAGCGCGCATGAATCTTTCGCGCCGAGGCGAGGGAAGCGACGATCGAAGGACGATCCATGCCGGCGGCCTCGCAGCGGAGGACCGCGGAACAAATCTCATGCAGGTGGGAGAGCGCGACGTGGTAGAGCTCGGAGGATGAGATGTTGGCGGCGCGCTGTTCGAGGGCGCAGAACCGATCGACTGTCGCCTGCAAATCGAGCCCGGCGGAGTTCGACTTCATTTCGGCACGTCCTTCTGATTGCGATTGACCGCTCTCTCTCGCGGCCTGACCATCAGAGGGACGGTTGGAGGAGATTCCCGCGCCGAGAAATAATTCGCATGGTCTCTGACCTTTCCGTACACTTGCCGGTCCCATCCCGGGTTGCCGGACATTTCTTTCACAATCTGCCAGCTCCTTGAGCCTCGCGCGTGCGGGGCTCCGCTAGGCCAGAAGGAGGTCTCATGAGGACTTATGAAGTCCTGTTCATCCTTTCTCCGCAAGTGACGGAGGAGGAATCGACGACCCTCATCAACGACTTCAAGGGCATCGCCGCCAACATCGGCGCGAACTTGAAGAGCGAAGATGCCTGGGGTCGCCGCCGTCTCGCATACCCCATCCAGAAGTTCAACGAGGGGATCTACCACCTCTTCGTGCTCGAGAGCGAAACCTCGCTCTCCGAGCTCGACCGCCGCATGAAGAACGTCGACCGCGTCCTGCGTCACGTCATTGTACGGACGGATCTCGAGCAGAAGCGCGCTGACAAGCTCGCCAAGCGCAACCCGAAGAAGGAGCGCCTCCGTCCCGCCGTTCCCTCTGCCGCCCCGGCTGCAGACATGGCTCCGGAGAGCGTGATGATGGCCGCGGCCGACGAAGCGGCGCCGCAGGCGTAAGGAGGAGACGACCATGGCTACGATGGCACCGAGAGGTAGAGGTCCGGGCAGCGGTCCCGGCGGCGGCGGCGGCGACGATCGTCGCGGCGGCGGCGGTCCGGGCGGACAGCAGGGCGGCAAGAAGAAGTTCTTCTATCGCCGCAAGCGTGTCTGCAAGTTCTGCGTCGAGAAGATCGAGTACATCGACTTCAAGGACGTGAAGACGCTCCAGCAGTTCATCCCCGAGCGCGGAAAGATTCTGCCGCGCCGCATTTCCGGCACCTGCGCTCTGCACCAGCGCAAGCTCCAGAACGCCATCAAGCGCGCGCGCATCGTGGCGCTTCTGCCGTTCACCGCTGACTAAGACAAGTCTGCGTACTGACTATGATCGAGATGTCCCTGCAGCAGAGCGAGCCTGTCGCGCTTCCTCACCGGTCCCCGGGCCGGCAGGCGCGCAGCGTGGCCGCGTATTCGCTGCTGACGGCGCTGATGATCATCACGCCGATGATGGTGTTCGTTCCGGCCGCGCTGTTCCATTGCGCGATCCGCAACGGGCGGCGCGCGGCGTGGATGGCCGGAGCGTTTGCCGTGGCCATCGCCGCGCTCTACATGGCTGCGGTGCCGCAAGCGCCGGCAGTTACGAATGCGGCCATGAACGCGGCACGGGTCGGTTTGGCCGGCCTGGCGTTGTCGATCGTGTTGCCTTCGCTGATGGTGCTGCCGCTCGTCGAGCGCGCCGAGAAGTTCGGCCGCGTGCTCGTGCTTCTGGTCATGGGCAGCGCGGTCGGTCTGGCGGTCACGGAGCTCGGCTCGCGGGCCATGCTTTCGTTCTCGCCGTTCGCGGCGCAGGTTGCGGAGGCGCAGCGGTTGAACGGTCAGTTCATGACGTTCTATCGCACGAACGGCGTGCCTGCTGACCAGCTCCGGATGATGGAGAAGTGGGCCTCGTACAACATGTTCCTGTTGCCGGGCTTTCTGCTCATCATGATCAGTTTCGTGTTCATCCTCAGCCTGCTGATGCTCGGCCGGTTGAAGGCGTGGCGCGAGCAGGCAGCCCTGCGCGGCGACGACGAAGCGCTCGGCGCATATCTGTTCCGCAACTTCACACTTCCCGACGGTCTGCTGTTCGCGTTCGTCCTCGGTGGACTGACGCCGCTGGCTTCAGGGATGCTGCAGAAGGTGGCGGCGAACACGCTCACCGTGGTGGCCTTTCTCTACATCCTGCAAGGACTGGCGATCTTTCGCTTTTTCCTGGCGGCGATGGGCGCGGGCTTCACCGGAACGATGCTCGGCTGGTTGCTGCTGGTTCTCCTGACGTTCACGGGCGTCGGACCGCTGCTCCTGGGCCTGGCGGGACTCTTCGATCCATTTTTTCATTTTCGACATTTCAAGAAGCGAAAGGACGACTCTCATGAAAGTCATTCTGACTGAGGAGATCCGCGGCCTCGGCACGCGCGGCGACGTCGTGACCGTCAAGGACGGCTACGCCCGGAACTTCCTCCTTCCGAAAAATCTCGCCCGGGAAGCCTCGGCGGGGAATCTCAAGCAGATCGAGCACGAGCGCCGCAAGTGGTCGCAGCTCGCACAGCAGGAAAAAGATGTCGCGCAGAAGGCCGCCGACAAGGTCAAGGGCGTGAAGATCACGATCGAGAAGCGCGTCGGCGAGCATGGACATCTGTTCGGCTCCGTCACCGCGAACGAGATCGCCGATGCCCTGATGGAAAAAGGCATCGAGGTCGACAAGCGCCGCATCGAGCTGGAGCAGCCGATCAAGAACCTCGGCGTCCACGACGTCGACGTCCGCCTGCACCGCGACGTCACCGCGCAGATCAAGGTCGAGGTCGTTGCTCTCGGCGTTGAGAAGCTCGAAGAAACGTCCGGCGCGGAAGCCCCTGCCGAGTAATGCCCGAGTAAGCCACTACAACTACAATGCGCGGGCCGGCGTTTTGCCGGTCCGCGCATTTCTTTGGATTGGCAATGGCTGAGGAACGCTACGTCGAAGGAGCTCCCGCGGGTGCGGATGGCTGGCGCGAGGTATGGCTCGCCGACCGGCGCTATCGCCCGCAGCCTTCGCGACATGAATGGCTGCTGCGCATCGTGCGGCGCATTTTCCGGCGCGCCGCCGAGCCCGATACCGAGCGGCAGAAAAATTACAACGTCGCACTGCTCGATCTGGTGAACGATCTCCGCGGCGACATCGCCGCCGCGCGAAGCGACTTTCGCGCAGACCTCGAGTCCGTGCAGCGCGATCTCGGCGTGGCCGTGGGGATGGAGAGCGAGAAACTGCGCGAGCTCGTTCTCGTCGCCGCGCGCCGCAACGATTCGCTCATCGCCGCGCTCGACCAGAAGATCGAGAGCGTGGCCGTACGCGTGCGCGATGCCGTCAATCCCGTAGTACACGCGCAATCATCGGACGTCCTCTATCGACGGCTCGAAGATGCATTGCGCGGAAGCGAGGCGCATGTGCGCGAGGACGTCGCACACTACGCGCATCTCGCGTCGAGTCATCAGCCGGTGCTCGATGTTGGCTGTGGCCGCGGAGAGTTTCTCGCGCTCTGCCACGAACGCGAGATCAAAGTGCGCGGCGTGGATACGAACGAACGCTCGGTCAGCGATCTTCGCGAGCGCGGTCTCGACGCCGCTCTCGGCGCAATCCCGGAATGCTTCGCGCCGATTGCCGATAGCTCACTCGGCGCAGTGCTGGCGATGCACGTCGTCGAGCACCTCCCGGTCGACGCGCTCTTCGCGCTGTTCCGCGAATCAGCGCGCGTGCTGCGTTCCGGTGGCCTTCTGATGATCGAAACGCCCAACGCCGAATCGATGGCGATGTCGGCAGGTGATTTCTGGCGCGACCCCACCCACATCGCCCCCCGCCACCCCGCCGCCCTGACCGTGCTCGCGCGCGAACATGGCTTCGCAATCGAAGAGATCCGCGCCATCCACGACCTCCCTGAAGGAACGCGCATCCCCATCCACGCCGAAGATTCGCCGGAACTCCAGCGCGTAATCCACGCCCTCAACGACCGCCTCTTCGCCCCGCAAGACCTGCGACTGATCCTGCGGAGAACCTAGCTCCGCGCCGCAGCGCTTTGGAGTGCGGCGGCTTGCCGCCGCTTTGGGTAACGTGCATCGGAGCGACTGCTGCCACGCTACAGAAGGCGGTGGCAAGCCACGCGCACTCCAAAGCGCTGCGGCGCAGAGTTACTGCTGGACCGGCGTTACGTCGATCACGGCTTGTGACGGTGGGATCGGCGGTTCGCGTTGCGGCAATGTTGCGCCGAGGAGGAGGCCGGTCAGGAAACCGCCGACGTGGGCGGCCATGTCGATTTGCGGGACGGTGAAGCCGATCACGATGTTCACGACGATCCAGAACATCAATTGCTGCACGACGCCGCGCGCCCAGCGTTCGTTCTTCCAGCGCGGGGAGCGACGGATCGAGATGATGAGCGCTCCGATGATGCCGAAGATGGCTCCGCTGGCGCCGACGGACGCACCATCCGTGTGCATCAGAAAAAAGCGCAGCAGCGTGGCGATCGAGGCGCCGATTCCGGTCACGAAGTAGATCAGCAGGAAGCGGCGCGTCCCGAACATGATTTCGTACAGACGCCCGAGCTGCCAGAGCACATAGAGGTTCATTCCGACGTGGAGCAGACCTCCGCGCGCGGTTCCATCGCCGTGCAGGAACATCGCAGAGAGCAGACGCCAGTACTGACCCTCCTCGATGACGAGCGACGGGATGATCGCGCCGAGCTTGCCCAGAGCGTAAGGGTTTTGCCATGCGCCGGTGGCGATCTCGATGCCGAAACCGATCACGATGGCGATGAAGATGAGCAGCGTTGCCGGAGCGCGATCGGTCATCGACGCTCCATGAGCGACGATGTTCCTCGCATGAGCGAATGCGCCAGTCGCGGGAAGAGCTCCTTCAATCGCATGTAAACGGCTGCGAGCAACGGCAGGATGCGGCGGTAGCGTCCGTCCTCGGCGGCGTCGCAGATTGCGCGTGCGACGCGTTCCGAGGATGAGCCGGGCATCAGCCGCGAGGCGGCGGGCATCATGTCGCGCTCGGCTTTCATGAAGAACTCCGTCTCCGTCGTGCCGGGGCAAATCATTGCTACGCGTACGCCGCGATGCATCACTTCGCTGCGCAGCGATTCTGTGAATCCGATGATGGCGAATTTGGTCGCGCAATAGCCGCTCATGCGCGCGAAGCCCATGATTCCCGTGATCGAGGCGACGTTCACGATCGTTCCGTTTCCTCGCTCCAGCATTGCCGGGAGGACGGCCTTGGTGCAGTTCACAGTGCCGAAGTAATTCGTGTCCATCATTGCGTGGAGGTCACTTGTTTTCGCATCTGCGACGGCGTCGAACAGGGCGAACCCGGCGTTGTTCACGAGGACATCGACCTCACCGGCCGTCTCTGCAAGAAGCTGGCAGTCTTCGGGCTTGGTCACATCGGTCGTCATGGCCACGGCGCGAACGCCCAACGCGCGGCATTCCGCGGCCGCTTTTTCAAGCATTTCCCCTCTGCGCGCGGCTAGAAAGACGTTCGCGCCGCGCCGGGCCATCTCCAGTGCCGTGGCCCGTCCAATGCCGCTCGAAGCGCCTGTGACGATGACGTTCTTTCCCTTCAGATTCATCGTGTCACGCGCAGTCTATCGGCAGCGTTCCGGCATTTGACAGTCCAAAAGTGCGACACCTATACTCCGCCCGAAGTCCAGCCTTCGACTCATCCGAGTCATTACCGCCGATGTTGCCGGTCCGTGGAGGGTTCCAATGCCATTCGAAGAAGTCAAAAAAGTGTGGATGAACGGCCGGCTCGTCGATTTTGCCGACGCGAAGATCCATGTGTTCACCCACGCCATTCATTACGGCTCGGGTCTCTTCGAAGGCATCCGCTGCTACAACACGAAGCGTGGACCGGCCATCTTCCGGCTGCAGGAACACACGCGCCGCCTGTTCGACAGCTCGAAGATCTATCGGATGGAACTGCCGTACTCAATGGAAGAGGTCAACCGCGCCTGCCTCGATGTGATCGCGGCCAATGAATTCGAGGATTGCTATCTGCGCCCACTCGTCTATCGCGGATTTCACTCCCTCGGCGTGTTCCCCGCCGCCTGCCCGGTCGATTTGGTCGTGGCCGCCTGGAAGTGGGGAAAGTACCTCGGCGCCGAGGCAATCGAGCAGGGCGTCGATGTCCGTATCTCGTCCTGGAACCGCATGGCCCCGAACACGTTCCCGGCGCTTGCGAAAGCGACCGGCAACTACATGAACTCGATTCTCATCCGGCAGGAAGCGGCTATCGACGGCTACTCCGAGGGGATCGCGCTCGACGTCAACGGATACGTGAGCGAAGGCTCCGGCGAAAACGTCTTCGTCATCCGCGACGGCCGCATCTTCACTCCGGGACTGGGCTCGTCGATCCTCGGCGGCATTACGCGCGCGAGCATCATCAAGATCGCTCGCGAGTTCAAATACGAGGTCGTCGAGTCGTTGATCCCCCGCGAGATGCTCTACATCGCCGACGAAGTGTTCTTCACCGGCACCGCCGCCGAGGTCACGCCGATTCGCTCCATCGACAAGATCAAGATCGGCAACGGCCGCCGCGGCCCGATCACGGAGCGCATCCAGAAAGAGTTCTTCGACTACATCGGCGGAGAGATCCCCGATCGCCACAACTGGCTGACGCCTGTGTACGCAGACCGCGAACAGACGGAGCGCAAGCCGGCGCTGGCCGCGACTTAGAGCGCAGGACGAGTCACAGCTGTCCCCGCTGTTTCATCGAGTGGAATCGGTGTGCGCCGATGATCAGGTGATCGACGATCTCGATGTCGACCATGGCCATCGATTGCTTCAGTTTCGTGGTGAAGTTGAGATCCTCATCGGATGGTGTCGGATCGCCGGACGGATGGTTGTGATACAGGACGATGCCTGTCGTGACCCCTTCCATGAGCGTGAAACGAACGATGTCGCGCGTGGAGACCAGTGCCGTTTCGATCGTGCCAATGTAGACCTCGCGCTGGCCGCGAATGCGTTGGCGGGAGTCGAGAAACGCCACGCCGAGCCGTTCCTGCGTGTGATGGCTGTAGCTGCTGACGAGCTTGCGGCCGAAAATCGTGGCGTCGTAGTCCGGCGGATCCTCCGGCTGTTCCGACGCCAGCCGGCTGGACATCTCGAACACAGCCGCGATTCGGGCGGCCTTGGCCAGACCGACTCCCTTGACCTTGGCCAGTTGCGCGAGCTCGCGTCCGCGCATGCTGTTGATGCCATCGACGAGGAGTTGCCGGGCCAGTTGAATGGCATTCGTACCCGGCACGCCTGAGCCGAGAACGACGGCCAGAAGCTCGGCGTCCGAGAGCGTGTGCGCGCCGTGCATCATCATTCGCTCGCGAGGCCGGTCGCCGCGTGGAAGATCCCGGATCACATCAGTCATCAACGCACCTCCAACATCGAGACAACTCTAGGTGTCTTGGTCAAGGACACCGAGAGAATCTACAGATGAAGGGGATCGGGGGTATTCCGAGGGGCGGGTTTTGAGCGAAATGCGATACGCGCGGTAGAAGTCGCAAAGTCTCTCTGAGACTCTGCGACTTCCCGGGTCACACCTTCGGAATCATCTCGTCGTTGATCTGGATGTACGCGTCCTTGCGGAGCGTTTCGATGTAGGCCTTGTAGTCGCGCTCGAACGTTTCTTCGCTGGCGTCCTGGCGGAGCTTGTCCTTCACCGACTCGAAGGCCGGTACTTCGGACGGGAGGCGCTGTTCGACCTTCATGATGTGCCAGGCGGATTTCGTTTCGATCGGGCCGAGGATGGTGCCCTGCGCAGCATTGAAGACAGCCTTGTCGAGATCGGCTACGAGGTCGCCCTTGGCCACTTCGCCGAGGTCGCCGCCTTTTTCCTTCGTCACGGCGTCGGACATCGTCGAGGCCAGGGCGGCGAAGTCGGTGCCGGGCTTGCGGGCGGCTTCGGCGAGCTCATTGGCGCGCGTTTGCGCTTCCTCGATGCTGCCGCCTTCCGGCTTGAGCACCACGATCTCCCGGAGATGGGCGCGCTCCGGCAGGCGGAACGAATCCTTCTCGCGGTTGTACCGGTCGCGGAGCTCGGAGTCGGAGAGCTGCTCGCGGCTGCGGAGCTCTTTTCCGAAAACCTTGTTCGTGGTCAGCGTGTCGCGCAGGCGCGCTTCCATCTCGACGCGCGAGAGGCCCGAGCTGGCCAGTGACTTCTCGAACTGCTCGTCGGTGGTGATGCCGTACTGCTGCTTGAGGCGGTTGACGGCTTCTTTGAGCTCCGCATCCGAGATCGTGATGGCCAGACGATCGGCGCGGTCTTTGATGAGCAGCTCGTTGATCAGCTCGTTGGTGAGGCCGAGGCGCGTTTCCTCTTTCAGGGCCGCTTTGCGGTCGGCGGGAGCGTTGTGCTCGATCTCCGCGTACATGTCGCGGAGACGGCGCTCGTACTGCGTGCGCGTGATGATGCGGTCGCCCACTCGGACGACGATTGCCTCGAGGAGCTCAGCGGCGGAGGCCGTGGTGGTGGTCAGTGCCAGGACGACGGTCAGGATGATTTTTCTCATAATTGGTTCGCTCAGGGTGAGACGTGTACGGCGAAAAACAAGTTCCGAGGCGGTTTATTCGTCCTCGGCCTTCGGGAGGCCGCCCGAGTAGCGGAAGGGGAGGCGCCGGGTCAGGATGGCGATCTTCATTTCCGACCTGCTGCGGCGTTTGATCTCGTTCAGCCGCTCGCGGATGGCCTCTTCCCGCATGCGGGTCAGGATGATCGGCGTGGCGGACTGGAGATCGAGCATCCCGGCCGGGCGGCGCTCGTCGACCTGGAAGATGTGAAAGCTGGTGTCGGTGCGCAAAACGCCGCTGGTCTCTCCGGAGCGCAGGCGGAAGATCTCCTCCTCGAACATCTTGGGGAGATCGCCGCGACTGACGAATCCGATCTCGCCGCCGCGCTTGGCATTCGGGGCCCGCGAGTGCTGGGCAGAGAGGTCGCCGAACGGTGTCCCGCTCTTCAACTTTTTCACGATCTCGTTGGCTAGGTTCTCGTCATTGACCAGGATCTGGCGGACGCGCACTTCCTCGCCGCTCTTGAACTCGTTCTGGTGCGCGCTGTAATAGTCCTGCAGCTCGGACGGGGAGGGATCGGTGAGCTCGGTCGACAGATTGGCCACCAGCCGCTCGCGCCGCATCTCATCGCGTTTCTCGATGACCGTGACGCCCGCCTCAGTCCGGACCGCCTCGGCGATCTTGTCGGCCGGCACTTCGACTCCGTGCGATGCCGCGTATTCGGAGACGATGATCTCCTCGACGAACTGGTCCGTCAGGGCACTGGCTACTTCAGGCGTGAGCTGGGCCAGGTCCGTGCCGGCATTCCGCTCGAGATAGCGTTTGAAGTCGGCGAGCGTGACCATGCGGCCGTTGACGCGCGCAATGACATCGGGAGGAATGGTCGGTTTCCGCTTACATGAGGAAAGCGCGGCAACGATGACGACCAGCGAGAGCGCGACGCGGCGGGAGAACACGAGACCGGCGGAGTGTAGCACGCAGGTTGCGGGCGATTTTTGCGGGATTCTCGCAAACAGTGCGACATGTGCCATGTTGAGAGAGATGTCCCCACCCCGTCATTCTGAGCGAGGCCGGGTGGGTGTGCGTGAAGCGAAGAATCTCAAAATGCGTAGCGCGTGGCATGGGCCATGTTTTCGCATTTTGAGATCCTCACGCTCACGCCCGCCCAACCACCTCGCTCAGGATGACGGGGGAGGGTGATACCGCCTCGCTCAGCGTGTTCATTCACGCCGCCAACGTCTGCAACATCGCCTCGATCGCGTGAATGACCTCTGGACCGTGCTCCCGCAATGGGAATGACAACACGCCATTCGGCGAGAATTTCGCTTGCGGGTTTTCGCTGATGTACATCAGCAGTTTGTTGGGGTCGATCTTGGCATGGGGCGTCAATTTGAGCACGCCGCGCGCGCCTTCGCGGACGATGGAGAGGACGCCGAGGTGTTTGGCGAACCATTTCACGCGGACGAAGTGGAAGAGGTTTTCGACGTTCTCCGGCAGAGCGCCGAAGCGGTCGCGCATTTCGTTGCGGATGTCGTTCAGGCGCTCCTCGGTCGATGCCGACGCGATCTTCTTGTAGAACGTCATGCGCAGGTTTTCTTCGGTGATGTAGTCGCGCGGGATGTAGATGTCGACGCCGAGGTTCATCGAGGTCTCCACTTCCTCCTCGATGCGCTCGCCCTTCATCTCGCGGATCGTTTCCTCGAGCAGCTTCGTGTACATCTCGAAACCGATTGCAGCGATCTGACCGGACTGCTCGCCGCCGAGGATGTTGCCGGCGCCGCGGATCTCGAGATCGCGCGCGGCGATGCGGAAGCCTGCGCCGAGGTCGGAGAACTCCTGAATCGCGGCCAGGCGTTTTCGTGCGTCGGACGAAAGAATGCGATCGGAGGGCACGAGCAGATAGCAGAACGCCAGGCGGTCGCTGCGGCCGACGCGTCCGCGCAACTGATAGAGCTGCGAGAGACCGAAGCGCTGCGCGTGATTGATGAGGATCGTGTTGCAGGCCGGGATGTCGATGCCGTTCTCGATGATTGTCGTGGCCAAGAGGACGTCGAAATCGCGGTTGATGAACGCGAGCATGGCCTTCTCCAGCTCGCGCTCGTCCATCTGGCCGTGGCCTACGATCACGCGCAGTCCCGGCACCAGGTTCTCGAGATACTCCTTCATGTTGTAGATCGACTCGACGCGGTTGTGGACGAAGAAGACTTGTCCTCCGCGGCCGACTTCGAACTCGATCGCCTCGCGGATGAAGTCGCCGTCGTAGGGCACCACCGCCGTTTGAATGGCGAGGCGATCCTTGGGCGGCGTCTCGATGACGGAGATGTCGCGGATGCCGACCAGCGACATGTGCAGCGTGCGCGGAATCGGCGTGGCCGACATGGCCAGCACGTCGACCGATTTCTTGATCGACTTGAGCCGTTCCTTCTGCGCCACGCCGAAGCGCTGCTCTTCGTCGATGACCACCAGGCCGAGGTCTTTCCACGCGACGTCTTTGGACAGCAGCCGATGCGTGCCGACGACGACATCGATCTCGCCGGTCTCGACTTTCTTGAGGATCTCTTTGAGCTCTTTCGCCGAGTAGTAGCGCGTGAGCAGTTCGATCGTCACCGGAAACGACGCGAAGCGCCGGAGGAAGGTGCGGTAGTGCTGGAAGGTGAGGATGGTCGTGGGCGCGAGGATGGCCACCTGTTTGCCATCCATGACCGCCTTGAACGCGGCGCGCATGGCCACTTCGGTTTTTCCGTAGCCGACGTCGCCGCAGAGCAGCCGGTCCATCGGCTTGCGCGATTCCATGTCGCTCTTGACGTCCTCGATAGCCGACTGCTGATCCTCGGTTTCGTCGAACTCGAACGCATCTTCGAAGTCGAACTGCCACGGCGAATCTTTTCCAAATGCATGGCCATGCACCATTTGCCGCGTGGCGTACAACTTCAGCAGCTCGTCCGCCATGTCGCGCATGGCCTTCTTGACCGAGGCTTTCGTGCGCGCCCATGTCGTTCCGCCGAGCTTGTCGAGCTTCGGCTGCGCTTCCTCTCCGGCGGTGAACCGTTGGATGAGATTCAGGTTCTCCATCGGCATGAGCAGCTTGCCGCCGCCGGAGTATTCGATCTGCATGACCTCGCGCTCGGTCGCGCCGAACGGAATGCGCTGCAGGCCGAGGAACCTGCCGACGCCGTGATCGACGTGAACGATGAAATCGCCCGCTTTCAGATCGCGCAGATCGGAGACGAATGCGTCCGATTTGCGTTTGCGACCGCCGACGCGCGTCGAGGTTGGCGGCTCGAACAGATCCCACTCGGAATACGCGGTGAGGTTGAGGTCGTGAAAGATGAAACCGCGGCCCAGGTTGCCGGGCGTGACAGTGAGAGCGTTTTCGCCGAGCCGGTTCTCCGTGAACGGCACGTCGAACTCTTTCAGCAGACGCTCGATTTTTTCGCGGCCGCCTTTCGTCGCGCAGAAGAAAATCCGCTCGGTCTCATTGCGCAACACATCCGCGGGGAAGTCGCTGAGACGGTTGTTGTAGCGATCGGTAGGGGATGTGTTGATGCGTAATTCTTCGCGTTCTTTCGAACTGATGTGGACGTCGGAAAGTGCCAGCGGTGCGGTGCCGATGAACCCAAGCACATCCGGACCCGGGGCGACAAGTTTCTCCGGCGCGTAGACGGCGCGACCTTTCTCCGCCGCGGCATCGTATTCATTGCGCAACAGCGTTTCGTACTTCGCGATCGTGGTCGTGATCTGGTCGGGCTCGATCAGGATCAGGTCCCAGTCGCGGATGTAGTCGGCGAACGTGACACTTTCGACGGCCACCGGCACGTAATGCTCGATGCCGGGGAACGTCGAGCTCTCCTGCAACTTTTCGATCTTGTCGTGGACGTCGCGCTTGAACAGCGGATCCATGAAATCGAGCGAGAGGCGCCGCGCGAGTTTCTGGCGCGTCTCGCGCGTGATCGGGAACTGTGTGATCGGATAGACGGTGACCGGCCCGGACGCATCCTCGGAACGCTGCGTCTCGACGTCGAACCACCGCAACGAGTCGATGGTGTCGCCGAACAGTTCCACGCGGACTGCATGCTGGGTGTTCGGCGGAAAGAGATCGAGGATGCCGCCGCGAAACGCGAACTCGCCCGCTTCGCCGACGAGATCCGTGCGCACAAAGCCGTTCTCCACGAGCCGCTCGAGCAACACGTGCATGTCGAGCTCGTCGTTCTCCGCGAGCCGGATGATGCGCTGCCGAAAATCGTCGCCGCGAGGAAGGCGCTGGAAGAGTGCGCGCGTCGGCACGACGAGCAAATCGGCGGCACCATCGATCAGCATGCCGAGGGCGCGAATCTCCTCGCGCACCACGCCGAGGGAAGGAGCGACATCCTGATAGGGAGAGAGCGATGGCGCCGGATACACCGACACGCAATCCGGCTCGTGATGAAACAGCCGAAGCGCGGTCACGAAATCGGTCAGGCCCGCATCGCCCGGCGTGATGATCGCCACGCGCCGCCGATGCTTGTCCTGCAACGCCGCAATCAGCAACGCCCGCGCCTCGACCGTTGCGCCGGTGATGTCGAGACGGCGGTCGCGGTCGAGCAGTTGCCGAAAGAAAGAAGCCTTCGCGACGCGCGCGCGAAGATCGGAGGTGAGGGGATCGTGACGGTCCATTCGCGCGGGAGAGTCTATGTGAGACGTGACTAGTTGAGCGCCGACGTAACTCGGCGCGAGAGCCGCCCCTCACCCTAACCCTCTCCCCACGGCGATGAAGCCGCCGCGGGGAGAGGGGACTCCCCACAGTCCCCTCTCCCCATTGCAG
Source organism: Acidobacteriota bacterium (assembly GCA_030775085.1). Classification (GTDB taxonomy): domain Bacteria; phylum Acidobacteriota; class Thermoanaerobaculia; order Gp7-AA8; family Gp7-AA8; genus QHVT01. Next base: position 103,002 of record JALYJW010000002.1, read on the forward strand.
CCTTACCGCAATGGGGAGAGGGCTAGGGTGAGGGGCGGCTCTCGCGAAAGCATCCAACGAGGCATCGCATGAACCCCGTCGTCGCGATCCTCTGCGGCGGCTTCGGCACGCGCCTCGGCACTCTGACGCGCGATCTACCGAAGCCGATGATCGAGATCGGAGGCCGTCCTTATCTGGAGCGCGTGATCGAATCGTTCGCGAACCGAAGCTTGCGCGATTTTGTGCTGCTCACGGGATATCGGGCCGAGGTCATCGAAGAGCATTTTGGCGACGGCGCGCGATTCGGCGTGCGGATCGCGTACAGCCGTGAAACGGAACCTCTCGGCACCGGCGGGGCGCTTCGCGAGGCCAGAGCGCTGCTCGGCGATCGTTTCATTCTCACGTTCGGCGACGTTCTGCGGCGCTTCGACTACGATCGCTTCGTGTATCAGCACATGGCCAACTGCCTGGCCGTCTACCGGCGCCTCACCATCGGCAACGCCGATGTTGCGGAGGGCCATGTGACGCGTTTCGACAAGCGTGATCCGGAGCTGCCGTACGTCGATGCCGGCTTCTCGCTGATGCTGACCTCGACCATCGATCTTCTTCCGCCCACCGGGGCCTGCTCGTTTGAGGAGATCGTCTACGCGAACCTCGCCGAGCACGGTCAGCTCGAAGCGGAGATCGTCGATCACAACTTTCATGACATCGGCACGCCCGACGAGCTGGCACGCACGCGGATGCAGTTGGATGACACAGGGCTGGAGGAATCTGTTTGAGAATTCTGGTCACCGGCGCGGCCGGGTTCATCGCCTCGAACCTCATCCCGCGTCTTCTCGAGCGCGGCGATGAGGTTGCGGGCGCCGACAATTTCTTCCTCGGCAAGCGCGCCTATGTCCACCAGCATCCGCGATTCGCGTTCCATGAGATGGACCTGCTCGAGCTCGACCGCGTCGTGAAGTTGTTGGAAGACTTCCGGCCGGATCGCATCTGGCATCTCGCCGCGAACAGCGACATCAGCTACGGAACGAAGTACACCGACTTCGATCTGAAGGGCGGAACGCTGGTCACGTACAACGTACTCGAGTCCATGCGACGGACCGGCGTGAAGGAGATCGTCTTCTCCAGCAGCGGAGCCGTCTACGGCGAGCCGGCGGTCATGCCGACCCCCGAGGACTACGGACCGATTTTGCCGATCTCTCTGTATGCCGCGAGCAAAGTGGCCTGCGAGACGCTCATCACGGCCTTCATGCACAACTACGACATGACGGCGTGGATCTATCGCTTCGGCAATATCGTGGGGCCGAACCCGACGCACGGCGTGATTCACGACTTCGTCCTCCGTTTGCGCGAGGAACCGTCGCGCCTGACCGTGCTCGGCGACGGCACCCAGGCCAAGCCTTACGTCTACGTCGAAGATTGCCTGGACGGCATGGAGTTCGGAATCGAGCATGTACACGAGCACGTGAATGTCTACAACCTGGCCGTCGACGATCAGACCTCGGTTCGCGAGATCACTGACTGGACGATTGAGGCCATGGGCATCGACCGCAGCGCGATCGACGTGCAATACGGCGACAGCCCGCGCGGATGGCGTGGCGATGTCCCGCAGGTGAAGCTCGATACGCGACGCATGACCGCGCTGGGATGGCGTCCGAAGCTCTCCAGCCATGAGGCGGTGCGGCGGACGATCCGTGAGACGGTCGAGCAATTCAGGGGTGGACCGCTGTCGTGAATCAGGCCGTGACGGTGCGCGTCCCGATCGCGTTGGCCATCACGGCAGCGATCGTTCGTCTTGTCCCACTGCAGTGGCTCCATCCGCTCAACTGGGACGAGATCGAGTTTTTCCGCGCCACGGCATGGATCGCTGAAGGGAAAGTGCCGTTCCGCGACTTCTGGGAGCACCACAGTCCTCTGTCGTGGTTCGTCTTTGCGCCGGTCACTCTGCTGACCAACGATGCCGGGGTCGGCGCCGTCATCCTGCTGCGATGGGCGCAGGTTCCGGTGTGGGTCGCCACGTTCTGGCTGCTGCACATCTGGATGCGCAACGCCGGGATCGAGCGGTTTGCGCGTTGGTCCGCGGTGTCGCTGGCGCTTTCCAGCTCGCTCTTCATGATTGCGGCCGTCGAGTATCGCGTGGAGGCTCTGGGCTGCGCGCTCTTGATGGCGGGGCTGGTGCTCGCGCAACGCGAGCGTTACTTCTTCGCCGGCGCCGCATTTTGTCTGGCGGGGTTCGCGAACCTCCGATTGGGACCGGTGCTCGTGGTGGCCGTGGGACTACTGCTCGTGACGCGTCGCCTGCGCGCGGGCCCGATCGTGGCCGGCGGGTTGAGCGCGCTGGCCGCCTGCCTCGCGTACTTTGCGGCGACGGGCTCACTGCTCGCGCTTTATCGGCAGGTATGGGCGGAGAACCTGGCCGGGAAATACGCCGAGCCCGTCGTTGGCGAGTTCCTGCACCGGCTGCTGGTGCCGTTCGGCGTGCGCATCATGGCTTCCGACCGCTTGTTCGAGCTCGCTGCCGTCGACGCCGGCGGCGCCTTTGTGCTGTTGCTTGGTTTCGCAGGGATGTTCCTGGCCTGGCGAAAACGCGGCGACTTGCTGTTGCTGGCAACCCTGCAGCTCGCGAACCTGCTCTTCGTCGCCATCATGAAGTTCATCTACAACTATCACTTCGCGCTCGCGGTAGTGCTGATGGTGCCGCTGATCGCGATCGTCATCGAGCGGATTCCGCGGCGCGGAATCGTGCTGGCCATTGTCGTCGCCGCATGGTGTGTCAATGCCTTCGCATCGATCTTCCGCGGGAAAGAGCTCGACCGCGCGTACCAGGATCTCGTGATGCGTGAGGTCCACGCGCGCACGCAACCGGGCGACCAGGTCTGGAGCGGCATCCCGTGGGCACTACGGCGCGAACCGGCGTACTACTTCTGGTTTACCCCGGAGCTCGCGCGACAGCTCGTGCTACAAAAGATGGCGCCGAGGTACGAGCCGCGGAATCCTCCGGCGGTGGTCGTCGCTGAGCACAACCTGGTGGTGTGGCTGGGCACCGTGCAGCGCGAGCTCATCCCGTACTTCACGCATCATTACATTCCGGTGTGGCGCGAGCTCTGGATGCCGGCCATGAACACCCGGCTCGCACCGGGCGGATCGTACGAGTGGGTCGTGCCGCGCGATGGGACGTACCGCATTTATGTCTCGGAAAGTCTGGCGCGTCACCCCTGGTTCCGCACGCCGCTTTTCGTCGCCTCGTACCGGCGTCCCGATGCCGCGCGCCTCACTGCGACCCTTCCCGCGCCATCCTCCGAGCCCGCGCGACTGCAAATCGACGGCATTCCGGTCTCCGGGTCGATGCTGACGTTGCGCAAGGGCCAGCGTGTTGCAGCCATGAATCCATCGACGAAAGACCTCGCCGTCATCCTCTTGTCGACGGACGACCGCATCCTCTTCCGCCAGCCGCCGCCTGGCGTCACGCTCGAAGCCGAAACCACGCGCATCACCCACATCCCCGATTTCGGAGCACGCCTCCGGCCATGAACCGCGCCATTTTTCTCGACAGAGACGGCGTCCTCGACGAGCTCGTGTTCTATCCATCGAGCAACGAATGGGAAGCACCCCGCACGCTCGATGATCTCGTCATGATCGACGGCATCACCGAACCGCTGCGACGATTCATCGACGCCGGCTGGCTCCTCTTCATCGTCACCAACCAACCCAGCTACGCCAAAGGCAAGACGACGATGGAAGACACACGCGCCGTCCATGACGCCGTCGTCACGCAACTCGGCGTCGCGGTCACGCAGTCCTACATCTGCCTCCACCACCCCGAAGCCATCGTCCCCGAGCTCCGCATCGCCTGCGAATGCCGCAAACCCGGCGCGCAATCCCTCCGCGACGCCGCACGCGATTTCAACGTTGATCTCAGCAAGTCATGGATGATCGGCGATCAGGACAGTGATTTGTTGTGCGGGCGGGCGGCGGGATGCAGGGTAGCGCTGATCGAGAATGAGCGATCGGCGAACAAGCGGGGAGAGGTTGAGCCGGATCTCCGTGTCCCGAGTCTCGCCAAGTTCGCGCAACATTTTGGAGTGCGGTAGCCGCAGCTACCGCTTTTGTATGTCAGCGCCATGCCCGAACATACGAAAGCGGCGGCTGCGGCCACCGCACTCCAAACTACTTCGCCACACTCTCCCACTTCGTCTGCGTGACTTTCAGCGCCGGATGCGAGACGAGCAGGTGCCAGACCACGGCGGCCAGTCCCTCGGTGTGCGGTGTGATGCGGTCGGGTGAGATGACGGGGATGAGGACGCAGGCATCGGCGACCCGGTTGGTGTAGCCGCCGTCTTTGCCGACGATGCCGAAGACTTTCGCGCCGGCGTTTCTCGCTTCGTCGATGGCGCGGACGAGATTGACGGAGACGTTCTTTTCAACGTTACCGCCGCCGACGGAGAAGACGAGGACGGCGTCATGCGCGTTGATGCGTGAGCCTTTGAGCCATTCGGAGAAGCAGCTGTCCCAGCCTTCGTCGTTCACGCGCGCGGTGAGCTCGGAGACGTTGTCGGTCGGCGTGTAGGCTTCGAAGCGGCAGATCTTGCGGAAGTCGTTGACGGCGTGGCTGGCGTGTCCCGCGGAGCCGCCCACGCCGAGGATGAACAGACGGCCGCCGGCATCCCGGACGGAGGCGAGACCGGTGGCGACGCGGTCGACCAGATCCGCGTCGATGCGGCGGATTGCTTCGATGCTTTCATCGAGGAAGATGCGGGAGAAGGACGTGGTGCTCATCGCGGGCGGATGATAGCGCTTCGACTCCTTAGGCGGTGCGCGCGGAATCCGACGCAACCGCGGCTGGCTTGGTAGCGATCGCAATCAACGACAACCCTCGGCTCGGGTTTTCGGGTTCGAGTTTGCGCAGTATCGGGACGAAGAAGTCGAACAGGCGCGACTGGCCGCTGGGGAGGTGGGTGCGTTTGAGGACGCGGCCGTTGAGCCACCAGCCGAAGCGGCCGAAGATGTTCTGGTAAGTGATTTTCTCGGTGACAAAGCCGGCACCTTCGAGGAGGCTCCGCAGTTCTTCGCGGGCGTAGCGTCGGAAGTGACCGACTTGCGTGTCCATCGTGCCGAACAACTTTTGATCAGCTGGGACGAAGAGGGCCAGCCGTCCGCCGGGCATGAGCACTTCGTACAGACGCTGCAGCGCGCCTTCGTGATCTTCGATGTGCTCGAGGACGTTGAGGCAGACCACGGTGTCGAACTCGTGGCGCTTGAGGGCGAGGCAATCGTCGGAGTTGAGGTCGAGCCGTTCTACTTCGATGGTTGGATTGCGCGCGAAACGATTGCGCAGGATGTGCAGGTACGGGAGCTCGAGATCGGTGGCCACGATGAGATCGCGGCCGTAGAGCACGCGCGTCATGTTGCCGATGCCGGCGCCGACTTCGAGCACGCGATTGCCGACGTAAGGGGCGATGCCCTGCCAAATCCAGTCGTTGTAGCGCGAGAGCTTGCCCATCCGCTCCAGCGTCACATACCCACCGGCCTCGGAATCGCCGCGGACGAAGAGACCGTACTTGAAGATCGTCCAGACCGCGTTCACGCCGTCCTTCCAGCCGATCTTCTTGCCTTCCCAGTAATCGCGGCCGTGATACGAGATCGGCACTTCGTAGATGCGGTAGCCGCGCTGGGCGATCTTGGCCGTCACTTCCGGCTCGAAGCCGAAGCGCTGCGATCGGAGACGCAGTGACTGGATGACCTCGCGGCGGAAGGCTTTGTAGCCGGTCTCCATGTCGGTGAGGTTGAGGTTGGTGGTGATGTTCGAGAGCCAGGTGAGGAACTGATTCCCGAGCGTGTGCCAGTACATCATCACGCGCCGAGGATGACCTTCGAAGCGGGAACCGAACACCACGTCGGCATCGCCCTCGACGATCGGCTGGATCAGTTTCGCGTAGTCACGGGGGTCGTACTCGAGATCGGCGTCCTGGATGATGACGACCTCGCCGCGCGCTTCCGCGATCCCGCGCCGGACGGCCGCGCCCTTGCCCTGATTGCGCTCCTGCCGCAGCAGACGGATCGAAGGTTCGCGCTGCGCCAGCGCTGCCACGAGATCGGTGCAACCGTCCGTCGAACAGTCGTCGATGACGAGAATCTCTTTCGACATCGGCTGGGCCAGCACGCGTGTCAGAAGCTCACGGACCGTCGCCCGCTCGTTGTAGAGCGGGACGATCACGGAAAGAAGGGGCTCGCGCGTCATGGGCGGCATTGTAGAACCTATAATCCCGCGCGAATGATCCCTGGATGGGCGCGCGTCGCACTCGGCTCATTTGCGGGTGCGGCCATTGCGTCCGCGATTGCCCCAGCCACCAAGCGCTTCTTCGCGCCTCCCACCGGCGGCGTCGGATGGGTGACGGTGAACGCGTATCCGAAAGGATGGGATTACGCCGTCATCGCGCTGCTCGTGATCGGAGCGTTCGCCGGCGGTGCGCTGGCGCAGCTCTCAAGTCCCCTCTCCCCGCTTGGCGGGGAGAGGGCTAGGGTGAGGGGCGGCTCTCGCGCCACGTGGATCGTCGCGATCGTCGTTTTCGTGCTGATGCTCTTCCTCCACGACCACCCCTACGCGCACATGGACCATTTCCATGAAGGCGAGCACCTCACCGCGGGCTGGCTGATGAAGAGCGGAGAGCGTCCCTATCGCGATTTCTTCGTTTTCCACGGTCTCGCCGCCGATGCGGGTCTCGACGCGATGGTCCTCGGCGAACCTCCGTCGCCGCTGCGGCCTCGGCGTTTGCAGACGATCCTCGATGCCGCGACCGTGGCGCTTTTGGTGCCGATCGCGGCGGAGCTCGCAGCGACGGCAGCAGGGATGAGCCTCGGCGTATACGCGTCGCTCTGCGCGATCGCGGCGTTGTGGCTGCCGGTGTTTCCGTTCTACCGCATGGCGCCGGTATTGATCGCGGTGCTGGGAATGCTTCGCTATGCGCGCGGCGGCAGCGTGCGCGCGTTGTCGATGGCCATGGCGGCATCGACGCTCGGCGTGCTGTGGAGTCTCGATACCGGGACGTACGCGCTGGCGGGAACGATCGGGACGTTCGTGGTTCTGCGTCTCTTCCGGTTGGAGGCGAAGCCGCTGCCTCTCGCTCGCGTCGCAGTCATCTTTGCGATTGCTATGGCGCTGCCGTTCCTCGTGCTGCTCGCCGTTCGCGCGGACATTGCCCGTTTTCTCGTCGACTCATTCGTGATCCTGCCGCGTGCGATCGACGCCACCTGGGCGCTGGCCGCTCCCGCAAAGATCAACGCGGAGTCGTTGCGCTATTTCCTCCCGCCTGTTTTCTACGGGTTCCTTGGCGCGCTTGCTCTGCTGGCGTGGCGCAGGGGAGAGCGCCCTCTGGCCGCGCGACTGATCATCGTCACGATCTTCTCGCTGCTGTTCTTCCGGACCGCCGTTGGCCGCGTGGGCTGGAGTCACACGCGTTTCGCGTTGCCGCTCCTCGGCATCGCGGTCGTCGCGTTCGTGCTCGAACCGCTCCTGCTGCGCCGGCGCTGGCGGGAGGGAATCGTGGCGGCGATCGTGGCGGTGCCGCTCTTTTTTCATCTCGAGATCGCGCAGAACACCGTCGCGGGCGCAAAGCTCCTGGCCGGCTGGCCGGCGCGGCAGCGGCATGACGGCATGGTGCGCTATCCGTTCGCGACCGGCCGCGGGCTCTACACCTCCGAGCAGAACGCAACCGATCTGGCCTCGCTGAAAACCTTCCTCGAATCGCTCGGTCCCGCCGAGGCCAAGATCCTCGACTTCTCGAACGAACGCGCGCTCTACTACCTCCTCCAGCGCAAGCCGCCGCTACGCACGATGGAGATCTCGATGCTCTCGGTGCCGGAGCTGCTGTCCGAAGCGATGGCACAGCTCAACGCCGATCCGCCGATCGCGGTGGTGTTATCCGGATACTCAGAGATCGCTGCGTTCGACGGCGTCAGTAATCGGGATCGCGTGCCGGAACTGGCGCGCTGGATCGATGCGAACTATCCGGTGAAGACGCAGGTGGGACGGTTCCTGGTCGCGCATCGTCCCCCATCCTGAAACGCGGCGAAGGATTGGTAGACTGCGCGCCATGCCGACGCACATTCAACAGCCAACGATCGTCCAGGCCGCCGGAAACAAGCCGAAAATCATCGAGGAGTACTTCGGTCACGTGAACTCGCACACCGCCGCGGTGTCGGTAGCGCGCATGAAGAGCCCCGGCGGCTGGGTCGAACCGGGCCAGACGCCTGAGTTCGACGAGTACACGGTCGTGCTACGTGGCACACTCCGCGTCTCGACGCGCGACGGTCACACCGACGTCCATGCCGGACAGGGCATCGTCGTGCATGCCGGCGAGTGGGTGCAGTACTCGACGCCGGGCGCGGACGGTGCTGAGTACGTCGCCGTTTGCCTGCCGGCGTTCTCGATGGACACCGTGCATCGCGACGCGTGAGCTTTTCATGAAGGTTCTCATCCTCTCCGATCGCGACGTCGAGCATCTCCTGACGATGGAGGCGTGCATCGAGGTCATGGCGGACGCGCTCGCCGCCCTGGCGCGCGGCGAAGTCCACAATCCGTTGCGGATGCCGGTTCGCGCTCCCGGAGCGCCGGGTCTCCTCGGGTTGATGCCGGCTTGGCGCGGCGGAGAGACGCCGTATTACGCGTTGAAGGAGGTGTGCGTTTTTCCCGAGAATCCGAAGCGCGGCCTCGACACGCACCTCGGGGCGGTGATTCTGCACAGTGGCGATACCGGCCAGCCTCTCGCGTTCATGAACGCCTCTGCCATCACAGCCATCCGGACCGCGGCGGTCTCGGCCGTGGCCACGCGGCTCCTGGCTCGCGAGGATGCGGGTGTGCTGGCCATCATTGGAACGGGCGTCCAGGGGCGGAGCCACCGCGTAGCTATCCCGCTCGTCCGGCCGATCCGTGAGATCCGCATGTGTGGGCGAGGGGAGAGTGTGGAGGAGGCGGTCCGAGGCGCGGACATCGTCGTGACCGCCACGAGCTCGAAAGAACCGATCCTTCGCCGGGAATGGCTGAGCCCGGGCGTCCACATCAATGCGGTCGGTTCGAGCGTTCCCACAGCGCGCGAGCTGGAAGCGAATCTCGTGGCCGAGGCGGCGCTGTTCGTCGACCGGAGGGAGTCCACGGTCAACGAATCGGGGGACTACCTGGCGGCAGTCGAAAAGGGTGCGGTCATCCGGGCCGAGCTCGGCGAACTGCTGATCGGAGCGGCGGAAGGACGGAAATCGGAAAGTGAGATCACCCTTTTCAAGTCCCTCGGCCTGGCGGTCGAAGACCTGGCCGCGGCCGCGTTTCTGTACGACGCGGCGCGGCAAACGGGCCGCGGAACATGGGTGGAGTTCGCTGCGGAATAAGACCTTAGGGGAGGTCGTTAGGGTGCGTCCGGGCTTGACAAAGTCCAAAATGCCGACGTAGAGTGCGCCGGTTTTCCCCAACGGGACCACTTGTCACCGCTGTACGTGTCTTCAGAAGGATAAGCAACGAATGCCAACGATCAACCAGCTTGTTGCCAGAGGCCGTGACGCCGTCAAGTACAAGACGAAGTCGCCGGCACTGCAGTCGAGCCCGCAGAAGCGCGGCGTTTGCACGCGCGTGTACACATCGACCCCCAAGAAGCCGAACTCCGCGCTCCGCAAGGTTGCGCGCGTCCGCCTCACGAATGGCGTCGAAGTCACGACCTACATCCCGGGCGTCGGTCACAACCTCCAGGAGCACTCGATCGTGCTCATTCGCGGAGGCCGTGTGAAGGATCTTCCGGGTGTTCGTTATCACGTCATCCGTGGAACGCTGGACGCCGTCGGCGTCGCCAAGCGCAACCAGAGCCGCTCCAAGTACGGGGCGAAGCGACCGAAGAAGGCCTGAGCCCATGCCGAGAAGAAGAGAAGTTCCCAAGCGCGAGATCCTTCCGGATCCGGTCTACAACAGCCAGCTCGTCACCAAGTTCATCAACTCGTTGATGACGGACGGCCGCAAGTCGGTTGCCGAGCGTGTGTTCTACGGTGCCTTGAAAAAGGTCGAAGACCGCGCCAAGGACGATCCGCTCAAACTCTTCAAGAAGGCCATCGACAACGTGAAGCCGGCCCTCGAGGTCAAGAGCCGCCGCGTCGGCGGTTCGAACTATCAGGTTCCGATCGAGGTTCGCCCCACGCGCCGTACGGCGCTGGCGATCCGCTGGATGATCTCGTATGCCGCTTCGCGCGGTGAGAAGACCATGGTCGATAAGCTTGCGGGCGAGATCATGGACGCGGCCAACAACCGCGGCAATGCCATCAAGAAGCGTGAAGATACGCACAAGATGGCCGAAGCGAACAAAGCCTTCGCGCACTACCGCTGGTAAGACAGCGGTATCGCCGATCGAAATCAGTGTTACACTCTCCCGCCCTTCGGGGCAGGAACTTTGCCGGATGCTTGAATCCGGCACGCAGTACAAACCACTAGCAGCTTTCCGTAGCTCCGTCTCGACCGGATAACACAGAACAGGTTCTGCGGTTCCGGACCGAGCAACGGGAAACCAAAACGAATGAATGCATCTCCTTCGCGGGAGGTGTGCGTGTACCGGCGAGAAGCCGGTGTGCGTGTGTTGTGGCCGAAAAGAAGACAAAAAATGGCACGTCAGGTACCTCTCGAGAAAACGCGCAACATCGGCATCATGGCTCACATCGATGCCGGTAAGACGACGACTACCGAGCGCATCCTCTACTACACCGGCATCACGCATAAGATCGGTGAAGTCCACGAGGGCACTGCAATCATGGACTGGATGGTCCAGGAGCAGGAGCGCGGGATCACCATCACCTCCGCCGCCACCACTGCGATGTGGGGCGACGTGCGCATCAACATCATCGATACTCCGGGTCACGTCGACTTCACGGTCGAAGTGGAGCGTTCGCTGCGCGTCCTCGATGGCGCGGTCGGCGTTTTCTGCGCAGTAGGCGGCGTCGAGCCGCAGTCCGAGACCGTCTGGCGCCAGGCCGACAAGTACGGCGTTCCGCGTATTGCCTTCATCAACAAGATGGACCGCGTCGGCGCGAACTTCGAAGCCGTGCTCGCACAGATCCGCACCAAACTCGGGAAGAATGCCGTTCCCCTTCAGCTCCCCATCGGAGCCGAGGACAAGTTCAAGGGCATCATCGACCTCGTGCTGATGAAGGCGCTCGTCTTCAAGGATGAGTCCCTCGGCGCGAAGTACGACATCGAAGAGATCCCGGCCGAGCTTCGCGCGGACGCCGAGCATTACCGCGAGAAGATGGTCGAGTCCATCGCCGAATCGCACGATGAGCTGCTCGAGAAGTACCTGGCCGGCGAGACCATCGAAGTCGCTGAGCTGAAGGCTGCTCTCCGCGACGCAACGATCCATCAGAAGATCACCCCGGTGATCTGCGGCACGGCCTTCAAGAACAAGGGCGTGCAGCCGCTTCTCGACGCAGTCGTCGACTATCTCCCTTCGCCGATGGACATTCCGCCGGTCAAGGGCGTGAATCCGGACGACGAGTCGTTCATGGAGCGTCCGGCGGACGACAATGCGCCGTTTTCGGCCCTGGTCTTCAAGATCATGACCGACCCGTTCGTCGGCCAGTTGGCCTTCTTCCGCGTTTACTCGGGCCGTGTCGAGTCGGGCACCGCCGTGTTGAACTCGACGAAGGGCACCACCGAGCGCATCGGCCGTCTGCTGCAGATGCACGCCAACAAGCGTGAAGAGATCAAGGAAGTGCGTGCCGGCGACATCGGCGCGGCCGTTGGCCTGCGCAGCGTCACCACCGGCGACACGATCTGCGACAAGAACCTGCCCATCATCCTCGAGACGATGGTTTTCCCGGAGCCGGTCATCGCTGTGGCCATCGAGCCGAAGACGAAGACCGACCAGGAAAAGATGGGTGTCGCGCTCGCGAAGCTCATGCAGGAAGATCCGACGTTCAAGGTCCACACGGACGCGGAGACGAACCAGACCATCATCCGTGGCATGGGTGAGCTGCACCTCGAGATCATCGTCGACCGTATGGTTCGCGAGTTCGGAGTCGGCGCCAATGTCGGCAAGCCGCAGGTCGCTTACCGCGAAGCCATCACCCGGAAGTCCGAGGCGGAAGGCAAGTTCGTCCGCCAGTCGGGTGGTAAGGGTCAGTTCGGTCACGTCAAGATGCGCTTCGAGCCGATCCCTGAGGGCGGTTTCGAGTTCGTCAACGAGATCGTCGGCGGATCGGTCCCCAAAGAGTTCATCAAGCCGACCGAGCAGGGCATCAAGGAAGCGATGGAGCGCGGCATCGTCGCCGGTTATCCGATGACGGGCATTCGCGCCATCCTTTACGACGGCTCGTACCACGATGTCGACTCGTCCGAAATGGCGTTCAAAATCGCCGGCTCGATGGCTTATCAGGAAGGCGCGAAGAGGGCCGGTCCGATTCTCAAAGAACCGATCATGGACGTCGAAGTCGTGACGCCCGAGGATTACGCCGGCGACGTCATGGGCGATCTGTCCCGCCGTCGCGGCAAGATCCAGCAGATGGAAGAGCGTGGCGGAGCGAAAGTCATTCGCGCTCACGTTCCGCTCTCCGAGATGTTCGGATATGCCACCCAGGTTCGGTCGATGTCGCAGGGCCGGGCCAGCTACACCATGCAGTTCCTTGCTTACGAGCCCGCACCGAAGAACGTCGCCGAGGAGATCATCTCCAAGAGCGGCGGCGCAACACAGCGAATGTAATTTGGGCTGACCCCAGTCCACGAAATTGTCGAAGTAGAAATCAGGGAGGTAGATCTCAATGGCAAAAGAGAAATTCGATCGCAGCAAACCGCACGTCAACATCGGCACGATCGGTCACGTCGATCACGGCAAGACCACGTTGACGGCAGCCATCACGAAGGTCCTCGCTTCGAAGGGCACGGCTACGTTCGTGGCTTTCGACCAGATCGACAAGGCTCCGGAAGAGCGCGAGCGCGGCATCACCATTGCCACTGCTCACGTCGAGTATTCGACCACGAAGCGCCACTACGCGCACGTCGACTGCCCGGGCCACGCCGACTACATCAAGAACATGATCACCGGCGCCGCGCAGATGGACGGCGCGATCCTGGTGGTCGCGGCCACCGACGGCCCGATGCCGCAGACGCGCGAGCACATCCTGCTGGCCCGTCAGGTCGGTGTTCCGGCCATGGTCGTCGCCCTGAACAAGGTCGACGCCGCCGATCCGGACCTCCTCGAGCTGGTCGAGCTCGAAGTGCGCGAGCTCCTCTCGAGCTACGACTTCCCGGGTGATGACATTCCCATCGTCCGCGTCTCCGCGCTCAAGGCGCTGCAGACCACGGACAACAACGACGAGTGGGCGAACAAGATCATCGAGCTGATGGACGCTGTCGACAGCTACATCCCGATGCCCGAGCGCGCCATCGACAAAGACTTCCTGATGCCGGTCGAGGACATCTTCTCGATCTCCGGCCGCGGCACCGTCGTCACGGGCCGTATCGAGCGCGGCATCGTCAAGGTCGGTGAGGAAATCGAGATCGTCGGCATCCGTCCGACCATCAAGAAGGTCGTCACGGGTGTGGAGATGTTCCGCAAGCTTCTGGATCAGGGTCAGGCGGGCGACAACGTCGGCCTCCTGCTCCGCGGTGTGGAGCGCAAGGACGTCGAGCGTGGTCAGGTTTGCGCCAAGCCCAATTCGATCAAGCCGCACACGAAGTTCAAGGCCGAGGTCTACATCCTGACCAAGGAAGAGGGTGGTCGTCACACACCGTTCTTCAATGGCTACCGCCCGCAGTTCTACTTCCGCACCACTGACATCACGGGCTCGGCAGTGTTGGCCGAGGGCGCGGAGATGGTCATGCCGGGAGACAACACCTCGCTGACGATCACGCTCATCAACCCGATCGCCATGGAGAAGGGTCTCCGGTTCGCAATTCGTGAAGGTGGCCGCACCGTCGGCGCCGGCACGGTCACGGACATTCTCGAGTAGTACTTTGAATGAAGGAGCGGCGGCGACGCCGCTCCTTCTTGTTCTTTAAGGGCACAGAACGATGATGAACGAAAAGATTCGCATCCGACTCAAGGCTTATGACTACCGCGTGCTCGACCAGTCGACGTCTGAAATCGTCGACACGGCCAAGCGCACGGGAGCCCGGGTGGCGGGACCGATCCCTCTGCCGACGCAGATTTCGAAGTACACCGTTCTGCGCAGCCCGCACGTCGACAAGAAGTCGCGCGAGCAGTTCGAGATGCGGACGCACAAACGGCTGCTCGACATTCTCGAGCCGACCACCCAGACGGTGGACGCGCTCATGAAGCTCGAATTGCCGGCAGGTGTGGACGTCGAGATCAAGGCATTCGGGAAATAGTAGCTCGCAGCTGGCAGCTCGCAGCTCTCAGGAAAACCGAGAGGTGTGGGGTGGCGGCCTGAGAGCTGAAAGCTGCGAGCTGAGAGCTTCGTGGCGAATCACATGAACCGCGGCGACGCGGTTCCAAGTGGAAAGACAAACAAATGGCAATCGAAGGAATCATTGGCAAGAAGGTCGGGATGACCCAGGTGTTCGCCGACGACGGCGCGCTGATCCCTGTTACGGTCATCCAGGCCGGCCCCTGCCTCGTGGTCCAGAAGAAGACCAGCGAAAAGGACGGCTACGACGCCGTCCAGATCGGTCTGGTGGAGAAGGTCTCGCACCGCCGCATCAACAGCGCGCTGCGCGGGCACTTCGAGAAAGCGGGCATCCCGCCCGTGAAGACGCTCGCGGAGTTTCCGTACTCCGGCGACGCGAACGTCGGCGACCGCGTGCAGGTCGACATCTTCCAGGCCGGCGACTCGATCGACGTCGTGGGCCAGTCGAAGGGCAAAGGCTTCCAGGGCGTCGTCAAGCGCCACGGGTTCGGCGGCGGTCGCGAGTCTCACGGCTCGATGTTCCATCGCGCCCCCGGCTCCATCGGCGCGTCGGCGTTCCCGTCGCGCGTCATGAAGGGCATGCGCATGGGTGGCCGGATGGGTGGCGATCAGGTCACGGTCAAGAACCTCCGCGTGGCGAAGGTCGATGCCGAGAACAACCTGCTCTACATCCGCGGCGCCGTCCCCGGCGGTCGCAACGGACTCGTGTACGTTCGCTTTTCCAACAACGGAAAGCGGGGTGAGTAACCATGCCGACCATTGACATCAAGAACTGGGACAACAAGACCGTCGGCTCCGTGGAGCTGCCGGACGAGATCTTCGCCTATCCGTACAAGGAGCATCTCGTTCACGAAGCGGTGCGCAACTATCTCGCGTCGCTTCGCCAGGGCACGCACAGCACCAAAGTGCGCTCTGAAGTGAGCGGCTCCGGCAAGAAGCCGTTCCGGCAGAAGGGAACCGGTCGCGCCCGTCAGGGCGGCGGTCGTCCTCCGATTCACCGCCACGGCGGGACCATCTTCGGTCCGCGCCCGCGCGACTACTCGTACAAGATGAACACCAAGGAGAAGAAGGCCGCTCTCAAGTCGGCGCTCTCCCGCCGTGTGAAAGAAGGCAAGCTCGTCATCGTCAACGACATGGCTGTCGATGAAGCGAAGACGAAATCCTTCGCCCTCAAGATGGCCGGCATCGGCGTCGACGGCAAGGCCCTTCTCATCGATACGTTCGAGAACACGAACGCGGTGCTCGCATCGCGCAACAACCCCAAGCTCAACTTCGTCGACGCCCTGCACGTGAATGTGTACGACGTCGTCAACAGCCGCTACATCGTCCTGAGCCAGGCCGCGCTCGATCGTCTGACGGAGGCCCTCAGCAATGAACGCTAATCAGATCATCCGCCGGCCTCTGGTCACCGAGAAGAGCACGATCCTCCGCGAGGAAGAGAACGTCCTTTCTTTCGAGGTGGCCGGCAGCGCCAACAAGATCCAGGTCAAGCAGGCCGTGGAAGAGCTTTTCAAGGTCAAAGTCGAAGAGGTCCGCCTCTTCAACGTCCGCGGAAAGATGAAACGGATGGGCCGCTTCGTCGGCAAGCGCCGCGACTGGCGCAAAGCCTACGTCCGGCTCAAGGACGGGGAGAAAGCGCCCGAGTTCGTCGAAGGCGTCTAGCTCTACAAAAGCCGATAAAGAGAAAAAACTATGGCTACCAACAAATACAAGCCGACTTCGCCGGGCATCCGGTTCCAGTCGCACGCGTCGTTTCGTGACATCACGAAAACGACGCCGGAAAAGGCCCTCACCAAGGGCAAGCCGAAGACCGGCGGCCGCAACAGCGGGGGGCGTATTACGTCCCGCTTCATCGGCGGCGGTCACAAGCAGAAGTACCGCGACATCGACTTCAAGCGCGACAAGCGCGGGATTCCCGCGAAGGTTGCGGCGATCGAGTACGACCCGAACCGCACCGCGCACATCGCGCTGCTGCACTACGTCGACGGCGAGAAGCGTTACATCCTCGCTCCGAACGGT
Source organism: Acidobacteriota bacterium (assembly GCA_030775085.1). Lineage (GTDB taxonomy): Bacteria > Acidobacteriota > Thermoanaerobaculia > Gp7-AA8 > Gp7-AA8 > QHVT01. The sequence continues at coordinate 119,385 of JALYJW010000002.1, forward strand.
CTGGCGGTCGGCACGATGATCACGGCCGGCGAGGAAGCCGACATCCTGGTGGGTAATGCGCTGCCGTTGTCGAAGATCCCTCTCGGCACCGTGATCCACAACGTCGAGCTGAAAGAAGGCAAGGGCGGCCAGATGGTCCGTTCCGCCGGCGTCGGCGCGCAGCTCATGGCGCGCGAGGGCGACTGGGCCACGCTGCGTCTCCCCTCGGGCGAGATGCGCAAGGTTCACGTCCGCTGCTACGCGACGATTGGCCAGGTCGGCAACCTCGAGCACGAGAACGTGTCGATCGGCAAGGCCGGCCGCACCCGTCACCTCGGCAAGAAGCCGCACAACCGCGGCGTTTCCATGAACCCGGTCGACCATCCGCTCGGCGGTGGTGAGGGCAAGACCTCGGGCGGCCGTCATCCGGTCAGCCCGTGGGGCCAGCCGACCAAGGGCTACAAGACTCGCCGGAACAAGCAGACGAACAAGTTCATCGTCAAGCGGAGAACCAAGTAAATGCGCTCACTGAAAAAAGGTCCGTTCGTGGACGACCACCTCATGAAGAAGGTGGAGACGATGAACCGCGAGCGCGAGAAGAAGGTCATCAAGACCTGGTCGCGCCGCTCGACGGTTACTCCTGACATGGTCGGCCACACCATTGCGGTTCATAACGGCCGCAAGTTCACTCCGGTCTACATCTCCGAGAACATGGTCGGCCACAAGCTGGGTGAGTTCTCGCTGACCCGGATCTTCAAAGGTCACAGCGGCAAGAAGGTGGAGAAATCCGCCCGGCCTGCCGGCAAATAGCGGAGACGAACGATGGAAGCCACCGCCACTCTCAGATATCTCAAAGCATCCCCGCAGAAGGTTCGCCTCGTGGCCGACCTGGTGCGCGGCAAGAAGGTCGAGGAAGCCCTCAACATCCTCCGCTTCACGCGCAAGTCGTGTGCGAAGGACCTCGAGAAGCTCCTCCGCTCGGCCATCGCCAATGCGGAGAACAAAGAAAACGCACCCGACGTCGACGAGCTCGTGGTCTCCAGGATCTACGTCAACGAAGGACCCCGCGAGAAGCGTGTCCAGCCGGCTCCGATGGGCCGCGCCTACCAGGTGCAGAAGCGCAAGGCGCACATCACGGTGCATGTCTCGGATGAAGTCAAAGCGGTCAACGAGCGCAGTGGCGGCAAGGGCCGCACCACCCGCGCCCGCAAATAACGGAGGCTACTTTGGGTCAGAAGGTCAATCCTTACGGTTTTCGGCTGGGCTTCAACAAGACCTGGCATTCGCGCTGGTTTGCCGGGAAGGCTTACGCCGAGACGCTTCATCGCGATCTGAAGCTTCGCGCCGACCTCAAGAAGCGCCTCTCTCATGCGGGCGTCTCGGAGATCGACATCGAGCGCACGGCGAACAAGATGCGCATCAACATCTACACCTCGCGTCCGGGCATCATCATCGGCCGCAAGGGTGCGGAAGTGGACAAGCTGCGTGACGAGCTGCAGAAGATGGTCAACGGCGAGGTCTACATCAACATCCAGGAGATCCAGCGTCCGGAGCTAGACGCGCAGCTCGTGGCCGAGAACATCGCCACGCAGCTCGAGCGCCGCATCGCTTTCCGGCGCGCGATGAAGAAGGCCATGGAGTCGGCCTTCCGCTTCGGCGCCAAGGGAATCAAAGTCCGCGTGGGCGGCCGCCTCAACGGCGCCGAGATCGCCCGTGTGGAGTGGTATCAGGACGGACGTCTTCCGCTGCACACGCTGAAGGCGGACATCGATTACGGTCTGGCCGAGGCACACACCACGTACGGGATCATCGGCGTGAAAGTGTGGTTGTACAAAGGCGATCTGGCCAAGGCGCGCTCGCGTCGCCGCGCGTAGTAACGATCAGTATCCAGGAGAAACCGCATCATGTTGATGCCGAAGAAAGTCAAATTCAGAAAGCAGCAGCGCGGACGCCGCCGCGGACTCGCCACGCGCGGGGCCAAGGTCTCGTTCGGGGATTACGGGCTGCAGGCACTCGAAGTGGGCTGGGTCACCGCCCGCCAGATCGAGGCCGCTCGTATCGCCATGACCCGTCACGTCAAGCGCGGCGGCAAGATCTGGATCCGCATCTTCCCGGACAAGCCGATCACCAAGAAGCCGCTCGAAACCCGCATGGGTAAGGGCAAGGGTGCACCGGAAGAGTGGGTATGCGTGGTCAAGCCGGCCCGCATCCTCTACGAGATGGAGGGTGTGACGCGCGAGGTCGCCGAAGAGGCGTTCCGCCTGGCCGGTTCCAAGCTGCCGATCAAGACGCGTTTCGTCACGCGCGAGCAAACGGAGGTCGGTGAGTAATGGCCAGCAAGAAAACGATCACCACGCTTCGCGACAAGAGCGTCGATGAGCTCCGCTCACGGGAGCGCGATCTGCGGGAGCAGCTCTTCAAGCTGCGCTTCCAGAAAGCCACCGGCCGTGTGGAGAACCCGATGAAGATGCGCCAGGTCCGGCGCGAGATCGCGCAGATCGCGACGCTCATCAATGAGCGCGAACGCGCGCAGACAACATCCGGGCACGCAGTACCAACGCGTTAGAGGAAGCAACGATGGCAAGGATCGATAAGAACGAAAAAGCGCTTGGCGCTGACGGCACCGACAAGAACGCGCGCACGAAAACCGGCGTGGTGGTCTCGAACAAGATGCAGAAGACCGTCGTGGTGGCCGTGGAAAACCTCGTCAAGCACGGGATGTATCAGAAGTACATCAGGCGTACGAACAAGTTCCTCGCCCACAGCGAACAGCCGGACATCAACATCGGCGATCGCGTGGTCATCGAGGAGACGCGGCCTCTCTCCAAGCTGAAGCGCTGGAAGGTTCGCGAAGTGCTCGACAAGGCTAGCTAGTGGAGCGGCCGATGGGCTGAGAAGCCCGTCGCTCCAGGAGAAAACGTCATGATTCAGATGGGAACTGTTCTTCAGGTCGCGGACAACACCGGCGCGAAGAAGATCTGCTGCATCAAGATGCGGGGCGGATCGACTGCCGGGCAATACGCCCGTGTCGGCGATGTCATCACCGCTTCCGTGAAGGAAGCTTCGCCGGACGGAACCGTCAAGAAGGGCGCCGTGGTGAGAGCCGTCATCGTCCGCACTGTGAAAGAGACCCGTCGCCGCGACGGTTCGTACGTCAAGTTCGACGACAACGCGGCGGTGCTCATCAACGACGCACGCGAGCCGGTCGGCACGCGCGTATTCGGACCGGTGGCGCGCGAGCTTCGTGAGCGCAAGTTCATGAAGATCATCTCGCTGGCTCCGGAAGTCATCTAGGAAACAAGAGAAATGTACGGAAAATCATCAGTCAAGCAGAAGGACGCGCCGCGCTACAAGCCGCACGTCAAAAAGGGCGACTCGGTCGTCGTTCTGTCCGGCAAGGATCGCGGCAAGCAGGGCAAAGTTCTACGCGTGCTCGCCACGAAGGGAAAAGCCATCGTCGAGAAGGTGAACTTCACCAAGAAGCACACCAAGCCGAACCCCGGCAAGAACGTCAAGGGCGGCATTCTCGAGCGCGAGTCGCCGATCAACGTGGCCAAGCTGCAGGTGATCTGCCCGAGCTGCAACGAGCCGGCGCGCCTCGGATCGCACCGGAACGAAGAAGGCACGGCCGTCCGCTTCTGCCGTAATTGCAAGGCGGATTTAAACAAGTAGCTCGCAGCTCTCAGCTCGCAGCTCTCAGGAAACCCTGGGTGGCGGGGCTGAGAGCCGAGAGCTGAGAGCTGCGAGCTCTTACATCAACCCAGCTCGTACACGCCGAGCTCAAACAAGGAACCAAGATGGCACCAAGACTCAAAGAGCTTTACCAGAGCGAAGTCCGCAAGAAGTTGCAGGACGAGTTTCAGATCACGAACCCGATGGCGGTTCCCAAGGTCGAGAAAGTCGTGCTGAACATGGGCATGGGCGAGGCGATCGCGAACGCCAAGATTCTCGACACGGCGGTCGAAGAGCTGACCACCATCACCGGGCAGAAACCGGTGATCACCAAGGCCAAGAAATCGATCGCCAGCTTCAAGCTCCGCGAAGGGCAGTCCATCGGCACGATGGTCACGTTGCGCGGCGAAAAAATGTACGAGTTTCTCGATCGTCTGATCAACATCGCTCTTCCGCGTGTCCGCGACTTCCGCGGCGTGCCGACGAAGTCGTTCGACGGTCGTGGCAATTACACCCTGGGCGTTCGCGACCACCTGATCTTCCCGGAAATCGATGCCGGCAAGGTCGACAAGTCCAAGGGCATGAACATCACCATCGTCACGACCGCGAAGGACGATGAGCAGGCACGCTCGCTCCTTCGCGAGCTCGGGCTGCCGTTCGCGAAATAACGAGGACTATTCAATGGCCAAAACGTCAATGATCGTCAAAGCTGAGCGGAAGCCGAAATTCTCGGTGCGCAAGCGCAATCGCTGCAAGCAGTGCGGACGTCCGCGCGGTTTTCTGCGCAAGTTCCAGCTCTGCCGCATTTGCTTCCGTCTGCTCTCGCTCGGCGGTTATATCCCCGGCGTGACCAAGTCGAGCTGGTAGCTCGCTGACCACGATTACAGGAGTCACAGAATGTCGATGACAGATCCCATCGCGGATATGCTGACCAGAATCCGCAACGGAATTCAGTCGCGTCACGAACGCGTCGAGATGCCGAGCTCGAAACTGAAGATCGAGGTCGCGAAGATCCTCAAGTCCGAGGGTTTCATCAGCAATTACAAAGTCGTTCCCGCCGAGGAAGGAAAGCCGCAGGCCAGCCTGCGCGTCTATCTCAAATACTCGGTGGACGGCGAGCCCGTCATTCATGGCATCGAGCGCGTTTCGCGTCCGGGCCGGCGCGTCTACCGCGGCAAGGAAGCGCTCCCTCAGGTTCTCGGTGGCCTCGGTCTGGCCATCGTCTCGACCTCCAAGGGCGTGCTCTCCGGTGCCGAGGCTGAGCGTACCGGTATCGGTGGCGAAGTCCTCTGCCAGGTTTGGTAGCGAGCATCTGGTAAGGAGATCCGCACATGTCTCGTATTGGTAAGAAAGAGATTCCGCTGCCGAAAGACGTCGAAGTCCGTCAGGACGGCAATGCCGTCGTGGTCAAGGGACCGAAGGGTAGCTTGACGACGGCAGTCATCCCTGGCATTTCGATGTCCGTGGAGAACAACGTCGTGAAGTTCGAGCGCAAGGACGACGAGGGCAAGACCCGCGCGTTCCACGGCCTGATGCGCGCCCTCGTGGCGAACAACGTCAAAGGCGTGAGCGAAGGCTTCAAGCGCGAGCTCGACATCGTCGGCGTCGGTTATCGCGCCGAGGTGAAGGGGAAGGAAGTCGTCTTCCAGCTCGGCTACTCGCACCCCGTGCGCTTCCCCGTCCCGGACGGGATCGAGGTCGTCGTCGAAGCCAAGACGGGTCACATCACCGTCACCGGCATCGACCGCCAGAAGGTCGGCCAGACCGCCGCGGAGATCCGCAGCCTGCGCCAGCCGGATCCCTACAAGGGCAAAGGCATCAAGTACTCGGATGAAGTGATTCGCCGCAAGGCCGGCAAGGCCGCGGGCAAGTAACCGGATTGAGGATTGAGAATTGAGGATTGAGGATTTGAAAGGCGCGCGAGATTGGGGATTTCAATCCTCAATTCTCAATCCTTCATCCTCAATCCCTTACTAGTGGGTCGGGTATTCAATCTCGGCACAGAGGCAAATATGGATCAGGCAAGACACAGAGTTGAAGCGCGAGGACGGATCAAAGAGCGGATCCGGCGCAAGGTCTCCGGCACCGCCGAGCGTCCGCGTCTGGCGGTGTTCCGCAGCCTCAAGAGCATTTATGCGCAGGTGATCGACGACGCCAGCGGGCGCACGATCGTCTCCGCCTCGAGCCTGGAGAAGGAAGCCGGCACGAAGGGCTCCAATGCCGCGGCTGCGAAGGCCGTCGGTACGCTCATCGCGAAAAAGGCCAAGGACAACGGGATCACTCGGGTCGTGTTCGACCGCGGCGGCTACCTCTACCACGGCAACATCAAGGCGCTCGCCGATGCAGCGCGTGAAGCCGGACTGGAATTCTAGGAGATCACATGCAGCGTCCAATGCAGCGTCCCGGACAAGGCTCTCAGCGCGGCGATCGTCGTCAGGACGAGCGCAGCGAGAGCGGGATGATCGATAAGGTCGTCCATATCAACCGCGTGACGAAAGTCGTCAAGGGCGGTAAGAACTTCAGCTTCAGCGCGCTCGTGGTCGTCGGTGACGGCAAGGGCAAGGTGGGCTTCGGATCGGGTAAGGCCAAGGAAGTTCCGGCTGCGATCAAGAAGGGCATCGAGATCGCGAAGAAGAACATGATCCAGATCGCCCTGAGCGGTACGACGATCCCGCACGCGATCGTCGGCCATTACGGCGCCGGACAGGTTCTGCTCAAGCCGGCTTCGGAAGGTACGGGCGTCATCGCCGGCGGTCCGGTCCGGGCCATCCTGGAGTCTGCGGGCATCCAGAACATCCTCACCAAGTCGCTCGGCACGGCCAATCCGCACAACGTCGTCAAGGCCACGTTCGAGGCTCTCAAGCTGCTCCGCACAGCCGAGCAGTACAAGGCCCTGCGCGGTGGCGACGAGGCTACGGAAGGAGCCGAGGCGTGAGCAAGGAAAAGAACAGCGGCACGCTCCGCATTCGACAGGTGCGCAGCGGAATCGCCTGCCCGATCGAAATGCGCGAGACGCTCAAGGCTCTCGGCCTCGGCAAGATCAACCGTATCAGCGAGCGTGTGGACACGCCGTCGGTTCGCGGCATGATCGCCAAGATCCCGCATCTCGTCGAAGTCGTCAGCGAGTAAAACGAATTCGAGGTCAACGATGGAACTCAGCAATCTAAAACCGAAAAAAGGCGCGCGGCACGCCAAGAAGCGTGTTGGCCGTGGACCGGGATCGGGACATGGCAAGACGTCGGGCCGCGGCGAGAAGGGACAGAAGTCCCGCTCCGGCTACAGCGGCAAGCGCGGCTTTGAAGGCGGCCAGATGCCTCTGCATCGCCGTCTGCCGAAGCGCGGCTTCACCAATATCTTCAAGAAAGACTATGCCGTGGTGAACGTCTCCGATCTGGAGCGGTTCGACAACGGCGCTTCGATCGATGAGGCCATGCTTCGTCAGGCCGGCCTGGTCAAGGGCTCGCACGACGGAGTGAAGGTTCTCGGCGACGGCGAGCTCTCCAAGAAGCTCAACGTCTCGGCGACGAAGTTCTCGAAGTCTGCACGCGAGATCATCGAGAAGGCCGGCGGAACCGTCCAGGAGATCCAGTAACGTGCCGAACGTCGTCGATACAGTCCGCAACATCTGGGCGATCGAGGACCTCCGCAAGCGCGTGCTCTTCACGTTCGCGCTGCTCGCGGTTTACCGCCTCGGGTCGCACATCCCGACGCCGGGTGTCGATCCTGTCGCGCTCTCGGAGTTCTTCAAGTCGATGGGCGGCGGTGTCTTCGGTTTCCTCGACCTCTTTTCGGGAGGCGCTCTCAGCCGCCTCTCGGTGTTCGCGCTCGGGATCATGCCGTACATCTCGGCGTCGATCATTCTCCAGCTCCTCACGGTGGTGTGGCCCTTCCTCGAAAAGCTCTCGAAAGAGGGCGAGATGGGACGCCGCAAGATCAACCAGTACACCCGCTACGGCACGATCGTCCTGGCCATCGTCCAGTCGCTTGGCGTGGCCTTCTGGCTGCGCAGCCAGACCTCGCCGGGCGGTGCGCCGCTCGTTCCTCCGCACATTCAGGATGCGCTGTGGGGCATCGGCTTCCCGATCATGACCGTGCTCACGCTCACGACGGGTACCGCATTCGTCATGTGGCTCGGCGAGCAGATCTCCGAGCGCGGCATCGGCAACGGCATCTCGCTCATCATCTTCGCCGGCATCGTGGTCGGACTCCCGTCGGCAACCATCAGCACCATCGGCGACATCCGCAGCGGAGAGCGCAGCATCTTCGCCATCCTCTTCCTGGTCGTCTTCATGGTCGCCGTGACGGCGTTCGTCGTGTTCATGGAGCGCGCACAGCGCCGCATCCCGGTGCAGTACGCCAAGCGCGTCGTCGGCCGCAAGGTCTACGGTGGCTCGAACACTTACCTCCCGTTGCGCGTCAACACCGCCGGTGTCATCCCGGTCATCTTCGCCTCGTCGATCCTGGTGATCCCGCAGACGATCGCCCAGATGATCAACCAGCCGTGGGCCAAGTCGATCGGCAATCAGTTGCAGATGGGCGAGCCGCTCTATTACCTCATGCAGGTAACCGGCATCATTTTCTTCGCCTACTTCTACACGTCGATCGTCTTCAATCCGGTCGACACGGCCGATAACATGCGCAAGTACGGCGGCTTCATCCCCGGCATCCGCCCGGGCAAGAGGACGTCGGACTACATCGACCGCGTGCTGACGCGCATCACGTTCGTCGGCGCGCTCTACCTGGCCCTGGTCTGCATCATCCCTGAGTTCCTCATTTCGGGTGTGCATGTGGCGCAGTTGCCGTTCGGCATGGGCGCAACGCTCGACCGGATCCTGCCGCTGTGGATCACGGAAGGCATGGGGCTGAACTTCTACTTCGGCGGCACGTCGCTCCTCATCGTGGTCGGTGTGGCCATGGACACTATGCAACAGATCGAGTCGCAGTTGGTCATGCGCCACTACGACGGATTCATGAAGAAGGGCCGCATCCGCGGTCGCCGCGGCTAGCACGGCGGATAACAGGAAAGATCGCGCTTGAAGATCATCTTCATCGGACCGCCGGGAAGCGGCAAGGGAACGCAGGCGAAGCGGCTGGCTGGCCGCTTCGGCATTCCGCACATCTCCACGGGCGATATGCTCCGTGAGGCGGTGGCGGACGGGACCGAGCTGGGCCGGCAGGCGGCTCCGATCATGGCTTCAGGCGGGCTGGTGTCGGACGATCTGATGATTGGAATCATCAACGACCGTCTGGCCAGGCCGGACGCTCAGGCCGGATTCATCCTGGACGGCTTCCCGCGAACGATCGTGCAGGCTGAAAAGCTCGACAGTATCGTCGGCTCGGATGTCGAATCAGGTCAAGGGAATGGGCATGGCGGCCTTCGCGTTCTTCAACTGCTCGTTCCCGACGACGCCATCGTCCGCCGCATTACCGAGCGACGGACGTGTGTGCAGTGCGGGGCGATCTACCATCTCGAGAACAACCCTCCTGCGAACGACAGCGTGTGTGATCGCTGCGGCGCGGAGGTCATTGCACGTGCCGACGATACCGAGCCGGCCGTGCGTAAGCGTTTGGAGGCGTTCCATCGGCAGACGCTGCCGGTGGCGACGTACTACAAGGCAAAGCAGATCCTTCGGGAAGTCGACGGGGTTGGTCCCGTCGATGAGATCTTTGAACGAATTACAACGTCCCTGGCGTAGAAACTCGAGGAAGGCTTGCTCGACCGAATGAAGGGACCCACGCTCAAGAGTCGCGACGAGGTCGCGGTGATGGACCGGGCCAACCGGATCGTCGTCGAGATCCTCGAGCTCATGCGCGCAATGGTCAAGCCCGGCGTGACCACGGCGCAGATGAACGCGATGGCGGAGGAGGAGCTGGCGAAGCGCGGCGCGAAGTCGCCCTTCAAAGGCTATGCTCCGATGGGACTGCCGCCGTATCCGGCGGTGGTCTGTGCGTCGGTCAACGACGTGATCGTGCATGGCATCCCCAATCGTACGAAGCTGCAGGAAGGCGATATCGTCGGCCTCGACTTCGGATCGATCTTCGAGGGTTTCGTGGGCGACGCGGCGATCACGGTGCCGGTTGGCAATGTGACGAAGCGGGCGGACGAGCTGATGCAGACGACCAAGGAGTGTCTCGAACTGGCCATCGAAGAGATGCGTCCAGGCCGGCACCTCGGCGACATCGGCGCGGCCGTTCAGGAGCACGCCGAGTCGCGCGGGTTTCACGTCATCCGGACATTCGTCGGTCACGGAATCGGCCGCCGGATGCACGAGGAGCCTCAGGTCCACAACTCCGGCAAACGCGGGCGGGGCCTGGAGCTGCGCGAGGGAATGGTTCTGGCGATCGAGCCGATGCTCTGCGATATCGGCGCGAAGCTTCGCTCCAGGATCGAGCGGGCAGGGACGACCGGCGCGATTCAGGACGTACGGACGGATGCAGACGGGTGGACCGCGCGGACGGTCGACAACGAGCTGGCGGCGCACTTCGAGAATTCGGTGGCCGTCACGGCAAACGGGCCGTGGGTGCTAGGCAAGTAGATGGCAAGTAGCACCGGGTAGCACAAGGAAGTCAAAGGAAGGTATGTCGAAGGAAGAAGCGATTGAAGTGACAGGAACCGTACTGGAGACGTTGCCGAACGCAATGTTCCAGGTGGAGCTGGAGAATAAGCACAAGGTACTGGCGCACATCTCCGGCAAGATGAGAAAGCATTTCATCCGTATTCTTCCGGGCGACAAGGTTCTGGTCGAGCTCTCGCCGTATGATTTGACGAGAGGGCGGATCACGTACCGATACAAGTGAGCTCACAGCTGTCAGCTCGCAGCTCTCAGTAAAGAGAACCTGCGAGCTGAGAGCTGAGAGCTGCGAGCTATAACACGAGAGTGAAAACATGAAAGTCCGTTCATCAGTCAAGCGTATTTGCACCAAATGCAAGGTCGTCCGGCGTCAGGGCGTGATTCGGATCATCTGTGAGAATCCGAAGCACAAACAGCGTCAGGGATAATCAGGAGCTATAGTCAATGGCACGTATCGCGGGTGTTGATCTTCCCCTCAACAAGCGGGTCCAGGTGGGCCTGACGTACATCTACGGCATCGGCCGGACGCGCTCGACGAACATTCTCGAGCAGGCCGCCGTCAACAAAGACGTGCGCGTCAAGGACCTCACCGAGGACGACGTTCGTAAAATTCGCCAGGTCATCACCGACGAAGGGAAGGTCGAGGGCGATCTGCGCAAGGACACCGGTCTCGACATCAAGCGGTTGATGGAGATCAACTGCTACCGCGGCATGCGTCACCGCCGTGGCCTCCCCGTCCGCGGCCAGCGCACGCACACCAACGCGCGTACGCGCAAGGGTCCGCGCAAGGGCGCGGTCGCCGGCAAGAAGAAAGCTACGAAGAAATAAGCTCGCCGCTCACAGCTCGCAGCTCGCAGCCCTTCAGGGGCGGTGGGCTTGAGAGCTGAGAGCTGAGAGCTTGGAGCTAAACGAATGGCAACTGCAAGAGCACCGAAAGCAGGCGCGCGTCGCGCCGGTACCAAGCGCAAGGAGCGGAAGAACGTTCCGCACGGCGTCGCGTCGATCGCGGCGACGTTCAACAACACGATCGTGGCGATCACCGATCCGATGGGCAACATCCTGTCGTGGTCGAGCGCTGGCCGCATCGGCTTCAAGGGCTCCCGCAAGGGCACTCCCTTCGCCGCCCAGGTGGCAGCGCAGAACGCCGCCCAGTTGGCTCAGGAGCACGGCATTCGTTCGGTCGACGTCAAGGTCAAAGGTCCGGGCGCCGGCCGCGAGTCGGCCATCCGCGCCCTCGCGGCGAGCGGCCTCGACATCAAGTCGATCAAGGACGTCACGCCCATTCCGCACAACGGTTGCCGCCCACCCAAACGCCGCCGCGTTTGATTATCAGCTGTTAGGTGTTAGCTCTTAGGTCTTAGGAGATGCGGCTCCGGCTGGCTCCCCTAAGACCTAACACCTAAGAGCTTCGTCACAAAGTCACGCCGAGCAGCAGCCGGCGTACACGCAACGCGCCAATGGTGGCGCGGGTGCGAACAACAGGAGGCACTGTGGCTCGTTACACGGATCCCGTTTGCCGGCTTTGCCGGCGCGAGGGAATGAAGCTGTTTTTGAAGGGCGATCGTTGTTTCAAGGACAAGTGCGCCATCGAGCGTCGCAACTATGCGCCGGGCCAGCACGGACGCCGCCGCTCCAAGGTCCTCGGATACGGTCTGCAGCTTCGTGAAAAGCAGAAGGTCAAGCGCATTTACGGTCTGCTGGAGAGCCAGTTCCGGCTTTACTTCCAGCGCGCAGCCAGCAGGACCGGCGTCACCGGCGAGAATCTTCTTCGCCAGCTCGAGCTCCGGCTCGACAACGTGGCCTACTCTCTCGGCTTCGCCTCCTCGCGAGCCCAGGGACGCCAGCTCGTCCGCCACGGCCATGTCGAAGTGAACGGTAAAAAGATCAATATCCCTTCGTACCAGGTACGCAAGGGCGATGTCATCCAGGTTCGCGAAAAGAGCCGGAAGAACGATCAGGTCCGCCAGGCCGTCGAAACGGCAGCGGGACGCGGCGTTCCTTCCTGGTTGCAGCTCGAACCGGATGCGTTCCGCGGCACGGTGACGGATCTTCCGAAGCGCGAAGACATCCGCCTCCCCATCCAGGAACAGCTCATCGTCGAACTCTACTCGAAGTAATTGAACCAGCTCTCGGCTCTCGGCTTTCAGCTCTCAGGGTTCTCCTGCCGGCTGCGAGTTGCGAGCTGCGAGCTATGAAGCGAGGAGGCCGCTCACATGATGTGGTCAGATTTCCAGAAACCCAAGAAGCTCGATTACGATCCCGAAACTCTCACCCCGAACTACGGGCGGTTCACCGCTCAGCCGTTCGAGCGCGGCTTCGGTACCACGATCGGTAATGCGCTGCGGCGCGTCCTGCTCTCCTCGATCGAGGGAGCGGCGATCACGGCCGTCCGCGTCGAAGGCGTGCTGCACGAGTTCTCGTCGCTGCAGGGCGTCGTCGAGGACATGACCGACGTCGTTCTGAACCTCAAGCAGGTGCCTTTCCGTCTACACGGTTCCGGTCCCAAGACTCTCTATCTCGAAAAGAAAGGGCCGGGCGTCGTCACGGCCGCCGACTTCGAGGAAGATCCCGACATCGAGATCCTCGATGCCACGGCGCACATCGCCACCCTCTCCAAGGAAGGCTCGCTCAAGCTGGAGGCTCGTCTCAAGAAGGGCCGCGGCTATGTCGTGGCCGACCGCAACGCCGACACCGACCTGCCCCTCGGATACATCCCGGTCGACTCGATCCACTCGCCGGTTCGCCGCGTGAACTATCACGTCGAGGGCGCGCGCGTCGGTCAGATGACCGACTACGACAAGCTCATCCTCGACGTGTGGACGAACGGCGCAGTCTCGCCGCAGGAAGCCATCAGCCTCGCTTCGGAGCTGCTCGGCGATCACCTCCGCATCTTCAGCGCCTTCGAAACGCGCATTGAAGAGCGCGAGGAAGCAGCCGCACCCGAGGTCGATCCGCGCATGGCCGAGATGCTGGCCAAGCCGATCGAAGAGCTCGACCTTTCGGTCCGCTCCGCGAACTGCCTCAAGAACGCCAACATCCGCACGCTCGGCGATCTCGTTCAGCGCACGGAGCGCGAGATGCTTTCGACCAAGAACTTCGGCCGGAAGTCGCTCGACGAGATCAAGGACGTTCTGGGAAGCCTCGGCCTCTCGTTCGGCATGGCACGCGCGTCCGCGGGCCGCTACGACTCGCGCGACTAAAGTGCGCGACTCACGGAAGGGGTAATCAATGAGACATGGAATGGCAAATCGCAAGCTGGGACGGACATCGAGCCATCGCAAAGCGATGTTCCGCAACCAGTTGGCGTCGCTGATCGACAACGAGCGCATCATCACCACGCTGCCGAAAGCGAAGGAGCTGCGGCCTCTCGCCGAGAAGCTCATCACTCTGGCCAAGAACGACAGCGTCCACACGCGCCGTCAGGCGTTTCAGGTGATCCCGGACAACGCGCTCATCGCCAAGCTGTTCGATACCCTCGGCCCGCGTTTCTCTACGCGTCCGGGCGGCTACACCCGCATCATGAAGCTCGGCGCGCGCCGCGGCGACGCTGCCGAGATGGCGATCCTCGAGCTGGTGGAGCGCTCCGCCGAAAAGACCGAGGCCAAGACAGAGAAGGAAACTCCGGCGAAGGGTGGGAAGAAGAAAGCCGCTCCGAAGAAAGAAGCCGAGCCGGCCGCCGAGGCTGACGAAAAGCCGAAGCGCGCAAAGAAAGCTGCTCCGAAGGCCGAAGCGAAAGCTGCCGCCGAGGAAAAGCCGAAGAAACCTCGCAAGAAGAAAGAAGAGTAATCGCTCCTCGAAACGCCCGCCGCAAGGCGGGCGTTTTTGTTTGTCGGCAAGCTCTCGCTTTCTTACTGCCACGCATCGCGCAGACCACCATTGAGTAGCCTTCTCCCTGCCGCGGCTTCATCGCGGTGGGGAGAAGGTGCCGCAGGCGGACGAGGGGCGCTCTCGCGTTGCGTGATCAGAACGTCGCGCGTGCTCTCGTGACCGTCACATCCCCGTCCTGAATCGTCGTCGCGATCGACTCGGTTCGCGCGCGGAGCAACGCCGCACCTGCCGGTGGGAAGCCGAATGTCGTATCGCTGGCCACTGCTTCCACAGGTCCTTCGGCATCTACCTCTACGACGATTTCCTGCACGCCGTTTCCGGTGGTGAGTTGCCAGCCGTCGGGGAGGCGTCGCGGGAGGCGCGTCGGACGGGGAGGGGGTGCGACGCCGTTGGTCCGGAGGATCGTTCCGCCGCGAATGAAGAGTGAGACACGATTGGCGTCGCGGTGCGAGGTCACGCGGATGGTGAGGCGGTTGCCGTTTCGTTCGGCGCTCAGCGTGACCGGTGGCAACGCGAGATCGGGCGCCGGTGCTGACCATGCCGTTCTGCGGCTCCATGGGGTGAGCTTCGCATCCGCGGGCGCAAAGGCGGCGGCTTTGCGAAGCGGGTCGGTGAGTGTGCCGGTCATCCACTGCGGCGTTTTCGCGGCCGGATCGTCGACATAGGAAAGCTGCACGTCCTGCGGTCTGTCGGGAGTGAAGGCAGGCATTGCGATGGCGGCGAGGGCGCAGACGATGGCCAAAACGATCGCGGCCAGCCCGTTGCGTGCGCGTGCAAACGTCGGTACGACCAGTGTCGCGAAGATGCCGACGATCACGGCAATCGCGGCCATCAGACTGCCGCCCAGCGCTTCGTAGATCGTGATGGCGATCGGGAAGATCAGGATCGCAGCGACGGTCGCCGCCACCGTACACGTCGTCGTCTCGTCTCTTCCGGCGAGTGCGCAAATCGTCACCGCGAGCGCAGGCACGATCATGAGGTAGGCGGCGCCGGGAAGCGTCAGCGCCAGCGCGATCCCGATCATGTGCCAGACGATGGCGATTCCGTAGAGCAGTCCGCGTGTGTCATTGCGCCGATCGAACAGCGCGGCGCCGAAGTAGGCCGCGGCCAGTCCCGTCAGCGTCAGTGCCAGGATTCCGGCGAGAGGGCGGGCCACCCAGTTGATGTCCATGTCGCGCAGCCGCACCAGCCAGGACATGCCGAATCCGCCGAGCGCGGCGAATACGATCGCGGTGAACGCGGCCAGCACTCCGAACGTCATCGATCGCGGCGCCGTCTTGCGGGCTGCGATGATCAGGCCGATCAGGCTGGCCACGGCGATCCACAGCGTCCATTCCTGCGGCCACCACACCAGAAAAAACTGCAGCACGTCGAAGTAGGTGGCGTCGGTTCGGCTGCGCGCGGCAAGGTCCGCGTCACCGAGCGCGCGGAGCGTGGCCAGCGCGTTGTCGCCGTGATGCTGCAGCGTGCGCGGGCTGGCGTGTGCAAGGTCATCGAGCGGCGTGTGGTACCAGTTCACGCCTCCGATCGCGGCGAAATTCACGGCCGCCTTGCCGGCGCGTTTGAACACGGTCACGTCGGTGTCGTTGGGGAGCAGCGTGTAGATGGCGTAGAAGAAGGAGCTGGCCTGCGGCCGTTCCAGCGCGTTTGAGAGATGCCGGATCAGCCAGCGATTGCCGCGGCTGGTCTCGAACATGTTGCTCACACCGTGCGTGCCGCGCATCTCGACGTTGATCACGGCCTGCACGTCGCGCATGAGCGTCTCATCGGCCACGAATGCTTCCGCGCCGAGGAGCCCGGCCTCTTCGCCGTCGGTCACGAGGAACGTCACGCGGTTCCGCAGTTTGTCGTTGCGAATGGCACGCGCCGCTTCGAGCAGCGTGGCCACGCCCATGCCGTCGTCAGAAGCGCCGGGACCTGCGCCGACGGAATCGTAGTGTGCGACGAGCAGGACCTCGTCGCCCTGGTGTGCGCCGGGTGCGCGGGCGATGACGTTCTCCACCATCGCGCAGATCGCGTTGCCGTTGCATGCGAAGCGGCGCTGCACGGTCGTCTCGTATCCGAGCTCGCGAAAGCGCGATTCGATTCGCTCGCGCACACGCACGTTGGCCGGCGATCCGACCGGGTGCGGCACGCCCTCCGCGAGAAGCGCCTGCAAAATGTTCATCGCGCGCGCCGACGAAAACGCGTTTTCCGGCGCGGACGCATCCAACGGCAGCGGTCCCTGTGCCCGCCAGAGCGCCAGAGCGAGAACGAGAGCCAGCGGAAGAGTGACGATCGCGGCGCGGCGCATGAGTCCGGCGATTGTAGTGCGTTGTTAACGCAACCCGGGCGCGAAGCGTTCGTAGTGAGTAAGCACACACGGAGGTTTCACATGCGAACTCTGCTCGTCACCGCCACGTTCCTGCTCGCCACGGCCGCCAGCGCCGCTGAGTTGTCCGAAACGATCGACCGGACGTTCGACGTCCGCGCCGGTGCCAATGTCGTCCTCACGAACGTCAACGGCCGCATCACCGTCAAGTCGTGGGATCAGCCGAAGGTGCGCGTCATCGCGCACAAGGAAGTGGACGGCGATCGCGACGAGGTGAAGAAGGCGCTGCAGGATCTCCGCGTGGAGATGCAGCCGCGCGACGGTGGCCTGGTCATCACCACGCGCTTTCCGAAAGAGAACGGCCACGGCGGATCGATTTTCGACTGGATTTTCGGCGATCACGTAGACGCCTCGGTGCGTTACGAGATCACGGTGCCGCGCACGATGAACGTCGACGTGTCGAACACCAACGGCGGGATCTATCTCTCGGACGTGACCGGCAACTTTGAGCTCGACACCACCAACGGCAGGATCGAAGTGACGCGCTGTGCCGGCTCGCTCGACGCTTCCACGACGAACGGCTCGATCAACGCGGAGCTGCTGCGGATCGCGAAAGGCCAGCCGCTGCGCTTCGAGACCACGAACGGCCGCATCGAGCTCGCCGTGCCGGCGAACGTGAACGCGGATGTGGATGCCGCGACGACCAACGGCTCGATCAGCAGCGATCTGCCGGTGGCCACGACACGCACCAGCAGCAACTCACTGCGCGGCTCGATCAACGGCGGCGGAACTTCGCTGCGTCTGCGCACCACGAACGGCGGGATCTCGATCCGGAAGATTAGTTAGGCGCGAGAGCCGCCCCTCACCCTAACCCTCTCCCCACCGCGATGAAGCCG